>USJI01000047.1 GCA_900554975.1 uncultured Ruminococcus sp.
TTGCCGCATATGTTCCGGCTTCAATAATTTTGTCAATTACTTCCTGAGGAATCATATCCGGTTTATATTTGCGGATACTTCTTCTTGTTTTCATTTTTTCCAGTACATCACTCATAAAACCGCAACCTCCAACATAACAGGATTCAAGTATAAAAAAAGCAGGTTTTAATACCTGCTTTTTTATACATATATAAATGCAAATTAGTTCTTTGTAGCGAGTGCTCTTGCCATAGCAGCAGCGTCACGAACTGTAACCTTGCCGTCCTTATTATAGTCAGCAGCAGGGTTTGTAGAAACGTCGATTGTTTCGCCAGCAGCAAGATGTCTTGCAACCCAAGCAGCATCACGAACATCAAACTTACCGTCGTTGTTAGCGTCGCCAAGGATATATCCGCCGTTAGCAACATACTTGATCTTCTTGCCGTTTGCATATGTTTCAGCATCGATACCAACGTTTCCGTGGAGTTCAAGACCGTCATATGTAACAGTTGCAATCCAGAGACCAAACTTGTCAAGGTTATCCTGACTGAAGCCCATGTCACCGATGTTCTTAACGAGAGTCATAAGCTTGCCTTCAACTGTTGAAGCAGCTGAAATGTCAACCTTGTTGAGGTGGTTGTTGAGCTTAACTGTAAGATCAGCAAGATCAGCATCTGTGTAGTTACCGTTCTTGTAACCAGCCTTGTCAGCAACATATTTAACGATGTCAGCTGTTGTAGATGCGCCCTTGAGTTCGTTGTCAAGGAATCCCATAAGGATAGATGATGTCATGAAAGCTGTGTTTCCGATGTTATCAAGCTTGAGTGAATCAGGAACGTTGATAACTGCGAGATCTTCGCAAAGACCGAAAGCGTAGTCAGCAACACCGATTACGTCAACATCATTTTCGCCAACTGTTACAGTTGCAGGAATTGTAGCTGTTTCAGCTGTAAGATCTGTCCATTCTGTAATGATAACGCCGTTGTCCTTAACTTCATACTTGAAAGGTACAGTTGCATCATCTGCACTTACAACGAAAGGCATAGCAGAAGCCAAAACTGAAAGTGCACCGGCAGCTGCCATTAATTTTGTCAGAGTTTTCTTCATAATTATTCCTCCATTTTTAAAATATAATTACATAATACCACTAAAACCTCTATTTGTCAAGAAGTTTTAAACATTTTCCCTTATTTGGCAATAAGTAGTATAAATATATATGCTATTTATGTAAAATTTGCTGTAATATTTACAGTATTCTATATTCAAAATTTTCCCAAATAAGCTCGGTACCGATATCTATGCCGTCCGGAAGCAAAGCCATTGCTATAAACATAGTGTCATTTGTATCCGTATCTGTCCGGAGAAGTGTTACATATTCTCCTTCAATTTTAAGTACTTTGTATTTATAAGGTCCCATAAATATCCTCCCGATACATATGATAGCATACGTTTTAGCGAACGTCAATATCCCAATTAACATTTTCGTTGAATATGCATAAAATATAATGCAAATGTTGAATCAGGAGGTGTATCTTGAATACTACTTTTATTGTCATTATTGCATTCTTTTCCATAGCGGTTATAATTATTGTGTCAGAGCTTATGACTGTTTCTTATCCTGAAGGTTCTGTGTGTGGCTTTACTGTGACAGAGATACTCAGGGGTCCGGAAAATATATCCGAGAGGCTTGATGATATTGTACATCGTGTTATGTGGACAGATGACGAGCTGATATCAAGAGTTGTGATAGTCGGCATAGAACTTGACGAGGCTCAGAAGCTCATTTGCATGGAAATGTGCCGAAAGTATGAATACATTGTTTATACTGATTTCGATGAATTCCAGAAAAATATTCTTAATATTTATGAAATGGAGTAAAAATAATTGATTTTTCTGATGAAAAATAGTATAATAAAATAGTATAATGCTTGATATTAAAAGAAGGGACACCGGATGGAACAGGAAACGCTCAAAATTGAAGGTACAGTTGAAAATATTATATATCGGAATGAGAATAACGGTTACACAGTTCTGGACGTTGATGCCGGCGGTGAACTTATAACAGCTGTCGGGGAACTTGGTGATATTGAAGCTGGAGAAGTTCTCCTCATGGAAGGCAATTATGTTACTCATGCTAAGTTCGGCGTTCAGTTCGCTGTTGAATACTGTGAGCGTAAACTGCCGAGCACATCAGTAAATATATGCAAATACCTGTCATCCGGTGCTGTAAAGGGGATTGGTCCTGCACTTGCCAGACGTATAGTTGATGTGTTTGGTGAAAAAACACTTGAAATAATGGAAAAAGAGCCTTCAAGACTTATGGAAATAAAAGGTATTTCGCCTAAAAAGTGTGAGAGCATAACAAACGAGGTTCAGAAAATATTCAATCTTCGTCATCTGATGATATACCTGTCAAAATACGGTCTGAAAGCAAGTGTTGCCATGAGGGCATATCAGCAATGGGGGCATCAGGCAATAGAGATTATAAAGAACAATCCGTATAGTCTCTGCACTCCTTACATAGGTCTTTCATTTAAGAAAGCGGAAGAAGTAGCCGGTGAAATGGAGGAAGCTGTTGACCCGCACAAGCGTATTGAAGCAGGATTTGTTTATCTTTTAAATGAAAATGCGAATGCCGGTCATTCATGCATACCGATTGACGCATTTGAAAAACTTGCCTGTCGATATCTGAAAATTTCGCAGTCGGATTTTTATGATGTCTATAATTATATGACAGAAGAACAGAAAATTTTTGAATACATAAAAAATGACAGAGGTTTTGTTTATCTTGATGATTATTACTATGCAGAAAGCTATATAGCCGGACGTATAGGCGTTATGCAGGCGTTTTCCAGTCCGGAAGACTTTGACTATGAAAAACTGATTGATATTGAAGAGGAGCAAAATGGAATTCATTATGAAACTCTGCAAAGAAAGGCTATCACAACGGCTCTTTCGAGAGGAATAATGATTCTGACAGGTGGACCGGGAACAGGTAAAACCACAACTCTCAATGCGATAATTTCATTGTATGAGAAAAAGGGTGAGTCTGTTATGCTGGCAGCACCTACGGGACGTGCAGCAAAGCGTATGTCGGATCTGACGGGAAGAGATGCCAAAACCATACACCGTCTTCTGGAGGTTGAATTTGATGCCGGAGGAAAGCTTAAATTCAAGCATAATGAAAATGATCCTCTCGAATGTGATGTAGTGGTCATTGATGAAATGTCAATGGTTGATGTTCTTTTGTTTGAAAGTTTTTTAAGGGCACTCAGGCTTAACTGTCGTCTTGTTATGGTTGGTGACGGAGATCAGCTGCCGTCAGTCGGTGCCGGAAATCTTCTTAAAAGCCTTATTGACAGCAAGTGTATTCCGGTTATTGAGCTTAAAGAAATATTCCGTCAGGCGGAACGAAGCTGTATTGTAACAAATGCACATAAGATAGTAAGCGGACAGATGCCTGACCTTACACAAAAAAACAATGATTTCTTTTTCTTTAAGCGTTCCCAGCCGGATATGGCAATAAACCTGCTTGTGGATCTTGTAAAAACACGTCTGCCAAAAGCCTACGGTTATTCTCCGACAGATGATATACAGGTCATATCTCCTTCAAGAAAGGGGACAACAGGCGTTATTGAGCTTAATAAGGCACTTCAGGAACAGCTTAATCCAAAGAACAAACTGAAACAGGAAGTAAAGTCTGCCGTTTATACATTCCGTGAAGGTGACAAGATAATGCAGACTAAAAATAATTATGACATTGTCTGGTCAAAAGATGGTGAACAGGGAGCAGGAATATACAACGGCGATATCGGAAAGATACTGAGTATCAGCAAACAGCGTATGGAAGTTGTGATTTCATTTGACGGCAGGACAGCTGTGTACACTTTTGATATGATAAATCAGCTGGAACTTGCATATGCCGTTACTGTTCATAAAAGTCAGGGCAGTGAATTTGAAGCCGTTATCATGCCGATACTCGGAGGATTTGAAAAGCTTTATTACAGAAATCTTCTGTATACGGCTGTTACACGAGCAAAAAAGCTTCTGATAATTATAGGCTCTGAAGAAGTCATTGCACGAATGGTTGCAAACAACAAGCGTACAAACAGATATACCTGTCTTACAGCAATGCTCAGAGATGAGATGAAGCAGCATGAATAAATTCAAAGCGTTTATTCTTGACCTGTTTTTCCCGAACAGATGTCCGGTTTGCAGGGAATTTATTGAATATGATAAATTCATTTGTGAAAAATGCGGTGAAAAACTGAAACTCTGCAAAGCGGATGATATTTGTCCGGAGTGCGGAAAGCAGGAATGCATATGCAGTGAGAATAGGCATTATGATAAAGCCGTTGCAGCATTTGTATATGAAGATGCTGCACGTCTTGGCATACTTTCTCTGAAGGACGGTCATAAGGAATTCGGTTATTACCTTGGAAATATTCTTGCTGATATGATAGAGAAAAATAAGGATATATCTGAAGCAGATATGATAATTCCCGTACCGATGTCCGCAGAAAGACTGAGGGAAAGAGGATATAATCAGGCAGAAATAATTGCAGAAATAATTTCTGACAGACTTGGAATTGAAATAAATAATAAAATTTTATATAAAAAAGCTTCTGAGGTACAGCATAGTCTGAACAGAGAGCAGAGAATGAAAAACGTTTCGGCTTTTGGTATAAACCAAACTGAGCTTTCGGGAAAGAAAATCATTTTATGCGATGATGTTCTTACAACGGGAAGTACTTTAAACAGATGTGCAGAGCTTTTGAAAAATGCCGGTGCAGCAGATGTTTATGCAGCGGCAGGAGCAACAACGAAATTGAAAAAGGAAGGGTAAATATATATGTCACAGGATATCGGAATTGATTTAGGAACAGCAAATATAGTAATGGCGGTAAGCGGTAAGGGAGTAGTTTTGAACGAACCTTCTGTAATTGCCGTTAATAAGCGTACAAACAAGATTTTAGCGGTCGGCAAGAAAGCTTATCGTATGGTAGGCAAATCGCCGGACTACATATCAGTTATCAGACCGCTTTCGTGCGGAGTTATTTCAGATGATGAAATGACACAGTGTCTTATCCGTGAATTTGTAAGAAAGGCGAGCGGATACAGGCTTATTAAACCGAGAATTGTCATATGTGTTCCGTCATTTATTACGGACGTTGAAAGCAGAGCCGTAGTAGAAGCCGCAATGAATGCAGGGTCAAGGAAAGTATATCTGATACAGGAACCTATTGCGGCTATGCTCGGTGCAGGAATAAATATGTCAAAGGCGAGGGGACACCTTGTTGTTGACATCGGCGGAGGCACTACTGATGTTGCAGTTGTTTCCATGAATGGTGTGGTTACTTCACGTTCTATAAAGGTTGCCGGAAACATGATAGATCAGGCAATTATACGATATGTGCAGAAACGCCATAAACTGCTTATCGGCGACAGAACCGCAGAAGCTATCAAGAAGGAACTTACAAATCTGTACGACCCTAATGATGATGTCAGAATGAATATAGGCGGACGAAAACTTTTAAAGGGACTTCCGGAAATGATAAACATCAGCGAACTTGAAGTCTTTGATGCCATTGAGGACGAAGTTTTCGAGATTGTAGATACTATACGCAGTCTGCTTGAAGATACACCTCCGGAACTTGTTGGTGATATTTATGAAAACGGAATTCTTCTTACAGGCGGCGGAGCACTTCTCGGAGGAATAGACAAACTTATCAACCGCACACTTGGTATTAAATGCAATATAGCAAATGACCCTATGGGTTGTGTGGCGAGGGGTACAGTTCAGGCATTCAAGCGTCTTGACAGTCTGCTTGACGGATTTGAAAATGTTGCTCTTTACCAGTATAAATAAGAGAAAGCCATCTCATATGAGATGGCTTTTAATTTATGCATTGTTCGCATTTAATTTTTTCAGAAAAGCTTTTGTACGTTCATTTTTCGGATTATCAATTACATCTTCGGGTTTTCCTTCCTCAATTATAACACCGCCGTCCATGAAAACAACTCTGTCAGAAATGCTTTTCGCAAATTCAATTTCATGGGTTACAATTATCATTGTCATCTTTTCAGCGGCAAGTTCTTTGAGTACTTTTAATATTTCGGCTGTTAGTTCCGGGTCAAGTGCAGATGTAGGTTCATCGAAAAACAGCATTTTCGGATTCATAGCCAGTGCACGGGCAATTGCCACACGCTTCTGCATACCGCCGGATATTTCAGAGGGATACTTGTTCTCGGCGCCCTTGAGATTTACACGCTCGATGCAGAACATGGCACGGTCGCGCATCTCGGCACGGCTCATGTCGGTGAACATCACCAGAGGAAACATTACATTGCCGAGCACTGTCTCCGAGTCGAAAAGAGCCGACCCCTGAAAAAGCATACCGATTTCCTTACGCAGCTCCTTCACCTCCTGATGCTTCATACCCAGCAGATTGCGGCCGTCAAAGAGGATTTCGCCGCTGTCGGGAGTCAGCAGACCCACGAGTGACTTCATAAGCACGGTCTTGCCCGAACCGCTCTGACCTATAATCAGGTTGGTCTTGCCGGTATAGAACACTGTGAAGCACAGTGCGGTCGTCGAACGACTTTGTAAGCTGTTTTACTTCAATCATTGCAGCAGGAGTTTGGTGAGAATAACGTCAAACAATAGAATGAAAATGCTGCTCGACACCACGGCGTCGGTGCTTGCCTTGCCCACCTGAAGAGCGCCGCCCTTCACATAATATCCGCAGAACGACGAAATAGAGGCTATAAGGAAAGCGAATACAAGCGACTTGATGAGCCCGTACCACACATACCACTCGTTGAACATGGTCTGTATGCCGTAGATATAGCGCGACACCGGTATCAGGTCGGTGAACACTGCCACACACCAGCCGCCGATAAAGGCCATGAACATGCACAGCACGCTCAGCACAGGCATGAACAGCACGAAACCTACGATTTTGGGGAGTGTGAGATAGTTGGCCGAGTTGACACCCATGATTTCAAGGGCGTCAATCTGCTCCGTGACGCGCATCGTGCCGATTTCCGAGGCTATATTCGAGCCGACCTTGCCGGCAAGAATCAGAC
>USJI01000048.1 GCA_900554975.1 uncultured Ruminococcus sp.
GATACAGCCGGAATACGAAAAAAATCAAAAGTCAATGAAAAAATAGAACATTTCAGTGTACTGAGAGCTTACATGGCTGTTGACAGGGCTGATGTCTGCGTTATTATGATAGATGCTGAAACCGGATTTACAGAACAGGATTCCAAAATTGCAGGATATGCCCATGAACAGGGAAAAGCTTCTATTGTTGCAGTAAATAAATGGGATAAGATTGAAAAAGGTGAAAAGCCTATGAGCGAATTCCAGACTAAACTGGAAAATGATTTTAGTTTTATGTCTTATGTTCCGTTTGTATTTATTTCTGCAAAAACCGGTCAGAGGGTAAATAAAATATTTGAAATGATAAAATATGTAAATGAGCAGAACAGTATGAGAATATCTACCGGTATGCTTAATGATGTTTTGTCATATGCTACAACAAGGGTTCAGCCGCCGTCAGATAAGGGAAAGCGTCTGAAGATATACTATATGACTCAGGCGTCTACGAAACCGCCGACGTTTGTAACATTTGTCAATCGTTCTGACCTTTTCCATTTTTCATATCAGAGGTATCTTGAAAATCAGATAAGGGCAACTTTCGGGCTTACCGGAACACCGGTCAGATTTGTTGTCAGAGAACGAGGGGATAAGTAATGGTAATTAAGTTTGTGCTTGTTATTGCCGCATCTGCGGTGATTTCTTATCTGCTCGGAAGCTGTAATTCATCTATCATTGTTGTAAAACTTCTGAAGGGTGAGGATATAAGAAATTTTGGAAGCGGAAATGCCGGGCTTACAAATACTCTCAGATGTTTCGGAAAGCTTCCGGCCGCACTGACACTTGCCGGAGATCTCTTAAAGGGTGTCGTTGCGGTATTTATCTGCAAGGCATTATGCAGTGCATTTGCCGTTGGACTGGGACCTGGCTGTGATGTGCATTTTATAGGATATGTTGCGGGATTTTTTGCGGTTATCGGTCATATCTTTCCTGTTTATTATGGATTTAAAGGCGGAAAAGGTGTGCTTGTCGGAGTTTCAGTATTCCTTGTTATAGACCCGATTGTTTTCTGCATACTGATACTGATATTTGCCGTAATGCTTTCCATTACCAGGTACGTTTCAGTATCTTCCATAACAGCGGCATCATTATGCCCGGTAATAACGTTTTTAATGCAGTATTTTGCTGAGAACAATTCTATGAATCTTTCTCTTACATATACTGTAATGACAATTCCGATTTGTGCACTTGTTATTTTCATGCATCGTTCAAATATAGCAAGACTCAGAAATGGTACGGAAAACAGGTTTTCATTTCACAAAAAGGGGGAATAATCATGGCAAAAATTACTATACTTGGTTCGGGCGGATTCGGAATGGCTCTGGCTGTAATGCTTGACAAGCTCGGACATGATGTTACTGTCTGGTCAGCATTTGAAAAGGAAATAGCTGATATAAAGGCTGATGGTGAGCATAAGGCAAAACTTCCGGGTGTTAAAATTCCGGATACTATAAAACTGACAACTGATATGTCTGTTATAAATGGAAGTGACGTTGTACTGCTTGGTATTCCTTCTCCTTTTGTAAGAGATGTGGTAAAAAAAGCCGCACCTTATATTACAAAGGAAATGGTTGTTGTAAATACAAGCAAAGGGCTTGAAAACGGTACGCATAAACTTATCAGCGATGTTATCCGTGAGGAAGTCAAAGATTCGCCGATAGTTATTCTTTCCGGACCGTCACATGCCGAGGAAGTTGCAAGGGGTATTCCTACAACGGTTGTTGCGGCATCTGATGATATGGAAGCGGCTTCATACATTCAGGATATAATGAGCAGCAATGTTTTCAGAATTTACATTAACCGTGATGTAGTCGGCTGTGAAATAGGCGGTGCACTTAAAAATATCATTGCTGTATGTGCAGGAATATGTGACGGACTGAATTACGGCGACAATACCAAAGCAGCTCTTATGACACGTGGCATTACGGAAATCGGAAGACTTGGTGTTGCCCTTGGTGCATCATCTTCCACATTTGCAGGACTTACGGGTATCGGTGATCTCATAGTTACCTGTACGAGTATGCACAGCCGTAACAGACGTGCAGGAATCCTTATCGGACAGGGAGTAAGTCCGCAGGAGGCTGTCAAGCTTGTCGGAACTGTTGAAGGATACAATTGCTGTAAGGTTGCACTGGAACTTGCACACAAAGTCGGGGTTTCCATGCCGATAACAGAACAGCTTAATCACGTTCTGTTTGAAAAGGGAAATGTAAAGGATGCTCTCGGAAAACTTATGTCAAGACCGAAAAAAAGCGAAACAGAAGAAATAATATAAAATGCTGTAATAAAAGACTTCTCCGGAATTTGTTTTCCGGAGATTTTTTATTGAAAAATTTAGCAGAAAGTGATATAATTGTAATATTGAATTTTCTTATTTTGAAAGGCAGTAAATTATGGATATTAATAAAAAACTGGCAGAAGAATTTAAACTCAGGCAGGAACAGGTTGATAATGCTGTATCACTGATAGATGACGGCAAAACAATACCGTTTATAGCAAGATACAGAAAAGAACTTACAGGTTCGCTTGATGACCAGCTGCTGCGTGAGCTCAATGACAGGCTTACATACCTCAGAAATCTGGAAAACAGAAAATCAGAGGTGAGTTCATCTATTGAAGAACAGGGAAAACTTACAGATGAAATATCAGCCGCTCTTGAAAAGGCAGTAACACTTGTTGAGGTTGAAGATATATACAGACCGTTTAAGCCAAAGAGAAAAACAAGAGCAAGTGTTGCACGTGAAAAGGGACTCGAACCGCTGGCAGAATTTATTATGGCTCAGGAAAAGTCTGCTGACCCTGATGCAGAAGCAGAAAAATATGTTGATGCCGAAAAGGAAATTGAAACTGCGGACAAGGCTTTGCAGGGTGCCATGGATATTATTGCGGAAGATATTTCAGACAATGCAGAACTCAGAAAGAAGATAAGGGCTTTGTATGAAAAAACAGCAAAAATAGAGTCAAAAGCGGCAGATGAAGAAGCTGAAACAGTATATCAGAATTACTATGATTTCAGTGAAGGTGTTGCAAAGATAACAGGTCACAGGGTGCTTGCAATTGACCGTGGTGAAAAAGAAGGTGCACTGAAGGTTGCTGTTGTTATGGACGAGAATTTTTGCTATTCAGTAGCAGAGAGTATGTATGTGAAAAATAACAGCCGGTGTGCTGAACTTGTCATAACTGCCGCACAGGACAGCTGCAAAAGACTTATTATGCCGTCTGTTGAACGTGAAATAAGAGCAGACCTTACAGCAAAAGCCGCTGAGGGAGCGATTAAAGTTTTCTCATCAAATTTAAGACAGCTTCTTTTACAGCCTCCTGTAAAAAATCAGATAACACTTGGATTCGATCCGGGCTATGCCCATGGCTGTAAAACGGCGGTTGTTGACAGTACGGGAAAGGTTCTCGATTCTGCAATTGTTTATCCTACGTTCAGGAAAGGTAAAGATGAAAATACCAAAGCAAAGATAAAATCCATTATAGAGAAGAACGGCGTTACAGCAATAGCTATCGGAAACGGTACTGCATCACGAGAGAGCGAGGCGCTTATTGCTGAGATACTTCATGAAATACCACAGAAAGTAAGCTATATGGTTGTAAGTGAAGCAGGAGCGTCAGTTTATTCGGCATCAAAACTTGCGGCGGAGGAATTCCCTGAATTTGATGTTTCAATAAGGGGAGCAATTTCCATTGCCAGACGTTTGCAGGATCCATTAGCAGAGCTTGTTAAAATAGACCCGAAGGCTATCGGTGTCGGACAGTATCAGCATGATATGCCTAAGGCAAGAATGGACGAAGCTCTCGGAGGAGTTGTTGAGGATTGTGTTAACTCGGTTGGTGTGGATCTTAATACAGCGTCATATGCACTTCTTTCATATATATCCGGCATCAATTCATCTGTTGCCAAAAATATAGTTGCATACCGTGAAGAAAACGGAGCATTTACTGACAGAAAACAGCTTATGAAAGTTCCGAAGCTTGGCAAGAAAGCATTTGAACAGTGTGCAGGATTTTTAAGGGTAAGAGATGGAAAAAATCCGCTTGACAATACAGCGGTTCATCCTGAAAGCTATGCTGCTGCAAAGGAGCTTATTGATGAATGCGGATTCAGACTTTCGGATATCGGCACATCAGAAATAGGCAGAATAAAGGATACCGTAAATCAGCTTGGAAGAAAAAGTGTTTGCGAAAAGCTTGGAATAGGCGTTCCGACACTTTCAGATATTGTTGAGGAACTTATGAAACCAGGGCGTGACCCACGTGATGAACTGCCTGCACCGCTTATGAGAAGTGGTGATATAATGGAAATCAAGGACCTGAAACCGGGAATGGAACTGGTCGGCACTGTAAGAAATGTCATTGACTTTGGTGCATTTGTCGATATCGGCGTTCATGAAGACGGTCTGGTGCATATTTCGCAGATATGTGACAGATATATAAAACATCCGCTTGAAGCGGTCAAGGTCGGGGAAATTGTTAAGGTAAGAGTTCTTGATGTCGATGTTAAAAGAAAAAGAATTTCCCTTACAATGAGATCACAGGAGAAAAAGCAATGAATAAAAATAAATTGAAAAGAACAGCGGCACTTCTTGCCGTTTCGGCATCTGTTGCACTGAATCTTATGGGTACTTCCATAATGCCAATGACAACAGTTTCTGCCGGACAGCTTCTAGGTCAGACGGATTTTGAAAACGGAGTTGGTCTGCCATGGCACGTCTGTGAATCTGCACCGGGTAAAATGGATTTTGAAATAACTGACGGTGTATATAAAATAACGATTGTGAATCCGGGCGGTGCATCAAAAGGCGGCGAAGACAGATGGGACTGTCAGTTCCGTCACAGAGGTCTTACAATAACAAGCGGAAACACATACAATGTTTCTTTTGAGATTACTGCAAGCAATGACTGCACATATTACACCAAAATCGGTGATATGGCTGAACCTTATGCTGAGGACTGGCATGGAGAGCCTGACCCTTCACAGCATGAATCATACTGGAATGTACAACCGCTCAAGGCAAACCAGACACAGAAAGTGCAGGGAACATTTACTGCCACAAGAACTGCTGAAGTGGAATGGGCATTTCATATTGGCGGTGATACCGTTCCGGAAGGCACTGTATTTACATTTGATAATATGTCGCTCGAATGCACTACAAGTGATGAGAATGACTATAAACCCGAAGAAGAATGGGTGCGTTCAGATATTCTGACAAATCAGCTCGGATATTTTGCAGACATGAACAAGAAAGCGACTCTTCTTTCTGATTCATCTTCACCAGTGAAGTTTGAACTTAAAGATGCGTCCGGCAAATCTGTCTATGAGGGAGAATCTGAGCCGAAAGGCAATGATGCCGATTCAGGAGATGATGTTCATATTCTTGATTTTTCAGCAGGTACTTATTATCTTGAATCTGCTGACGGAGCAAAAAGCCGGGAGTTTAAAATCGGTGGAAGTGAAATCTATTCATATATGCTCTATGATTCTCTGAATTATTTCTATCAGAACAGAAGCGGCATAGACATAGAAAGTCAGTATATAATTTCGGGCGACAGCAGTTCTCTTGCAAGAGCGGCAGGTCACCCTTCAGATGTAGCTACAATCGAACAGACATGGGGATATAGCGGAAGCAGCGGTACACAGGACGTTACAGGCGGCTGGTATGATGCAGGTGACCATGGAAAATACGTTGTCAATGGCGGTGTTTCTCTCTGGACTATGCAGAATCAGTATGAAATGGCAGTCAAAAATGGTACTGAATCTGCTTATGCTGACGGAACTATGAGCATACCTGAAAATTCAAACGGATATCCGGATCTTCTTGATGAAGCAAGATATGAGATGGAATGGATGTTTAAAATGATGGTTAAGGAAGGACCATATGCAAATATGGTTTATCATAAGGTTCATGATATAAAGTGGACAGCGCTTGCTCTTGCACCGGCAGATGATACTGAAGAAAGAATAATAAACCCTCCGACAACAGCTGCAACTCTTAATATGGCAGCTTGTGCGGCTCAGGCTTATCGTCTGTGGAAAGACATTGACCCGCAGTTTGCGGAAACCTGTCTTTCAAATGCAAAACTTGCTTATGATGCGGCTAAAAGTCACCCTGATATGTATGCACCGCTTGATGAATCTGTCGGCGGAGGTCCTTACGGTGATGATGATGCAACAGATGAATTTTACTGGGCGGCTTGTGAACTTTATCTTGCAACAGGAGATACAAGTTATCAGCATGATATTAATAGTTCACCTCATTATATGAAAATAGATGTAAAACTTTCCGGCGGTGAGGACGTTGACAGCTGTGGCAGTTTTAACTGGGGTCATACTGCTGCTCTCGGAACTTTGTCAATGGCGGTATGCAGTGACAAGCTTGATTCCTCAGAAAATGAGAAAGTAAAATCATGTATTTCAGAAGCAGCCGACTATTATAAAAGTCTGGAGCAGGAACAGGGATACGGACAGCCTTATGAACAGAGTACTGTTAGCTATCAGATAGACAGAAAAGGCTATATATGGGGTTCTAATTCATTTGTTATGAATAATAGTCTGATAATGGCTTATGCATATGAACTTACAAATGATGATAGTTATCTTAACGGAGTTGTAAGCGGAATGGATTATATCCTTGGAAGAAATCCTGTGGATTATTCCTATGTTACCGGATATGGAACTCATGCAGTTAAAAATCCGCATCACAGATGGTGGTCGCATCAGGCAGATGAAAACTTTCCAGAAGCCCCGAATGGTGTCCTTGTAGGCGGTCCTAATTCAGGAATGCAAGACCCATGGGTAAGAGGCTCAGGATGGAAACCGGGAGAAATTGCTCCGGCAAAATGCTATATGGATAATATCGAAGCATGGTCTGTTAATGAATGTACGATAAACTGGAACACACCTCTTGCATGGGTAACAGCATATCTTGCAGATAAAAACGGTGGTGTTATTGTAACACATGGAAGCAGTGATGCAAATTCCAATAAATCAGACGGAGAAAATACGCAGAATTCCGCCG
>USJI01000049.1 GCA_900554975.1 uncultured Ruminococcus sp.
AAAAAGACGGCTGTATAAAGGATTGCCGGAAGAAGCAGAAGGCAGATGATCTGGAACACGAGGATACGCAGAAATGAAATAGTGGCTGACATGAATCCGTTATTGAGGGCAGTGAAAAATGCTGACCCCCATATATTGAATCCGCAGATGAGATATGAAAGGGTGTAGAGCCTGTAACCGTCACGGGTCATGGCAAAAAGATTTTCATCATAACTTACAAATATTTTTGCAAGAGGAGAGGATAACAGTTCCGCAAAAACAGTCAGTGCAAGAGAAATAGTTGCAATAATCATAAGTGATTTTTTAAGCAGACTTTTTAATTCATCATTGTTTTCAGCACCGTAATGATAACCGATAATAGGTGAACTTCCGATGGAAAATCCTATAAAAATCGCGATAAAGATAAAGTTTACATACATTATAACACCATATGCGGCAATACCGTCCTGACCGGCAAATTTCATAAGCTGAAAGTTATAAAGCATATTTACCACTGATGCTGAAAGGTTTGTCATAAGCTCAGATGAGCCGTTGAAACACGCCTGTCCGAGGGCTTTCCATTCAGGTTTTGTTCTGACAAGTTTTAATCTGCTTGAGTTCGGACGTGCAAAGTAAATCATAGGAACAAGCCCGCCGACGGTTTCTCCGATAGCTGTTGCAACAGCCGCTCCGGCAAGACCAAAGTGAAAAACAGCAATGAACAGAAAGTCCAGTATCATATTTGTAACACCGGCGGAAATTATGACATACAATCCGAGGTGTGGTTTTTCAGCTGTTACAAAGAATACCTGAAAAACATTCTGGAGCATGAACATAGGAAGTGAAAATACCAGAATATGTGCATAAAGTACACTGTATTCCAGCAGTTCGCCTTCTGCACCGAACAAAACAGCAATAGGGCGGACAAGGAAAAAGCTTATAACGGATAGTATAATACCGCCAATGAGGGCTGTATAAACTATCATTGAAAAATATTTTTTCGCTTTGCTTTCGTCGCCTTCGCCAAGAGTTTTGGCAACAAGTGCACTGCCGCCTGTTCCAAGCATGAATCCGACAGTAACAACAGCCATGATAAACGGCATTATAAGATTGACAGCGGCAAACTGGGTTTTTCCGACAAAGTTTGATACGAAAAATCCGTCTACAACGCCATAGATGGACGTGAAAATCATCATGATGATTGAAGGGGTTACAAATTTCAGTAATTTTGAAACTGTGAAATGTTCTGAAAGCTGAATATTCATAAATATCAGACCTCCCTTTTATAAATAGCTTCAGTATTTTTTTTCATTAGACTGATAAATTTTTTTGTCAGTGATATCAGCAAATCTCTTTCGGACTCTGTCATTTCAGAAAATGAATTTATTTCTGCATCAACTATCGGCTGCATTTTGGTTTTCAGAACTTCCTTTCCTGAATCGGTCAGGCATATCTGCTTTTTTCTGCCCTCATCTGACACCAGTTCAAGCAGACCGCTTTGCTCCATTTTCTTTATGGCGGAGTTTACTGTCTGTTTGCTTATAAGCGAAAGATTGCATATATCCTTCTGAAAACAGCCGTTTCCAAGCATGGATACAGCATAGAAAATGTCGAATTCACTTACAGAAAGTTCTTGCTCATACGCCAGAATGCGGTAAAGCGAATCCATTTCCTTGTACAGCCGGATATATTCAAGCTGAGTTTCCTTGTTGTTCATATTTTCTCCTTTATTTTGTCCGATTTCGGACTTTCTTGCATAAAAGAGTTTAACACTTTATTGTCTGAATGTCAACAGGATAAAATAAAAACGTCGTTTTGAATAAAATTATGTTTTTTCAGCATTTTTGCATGAGCAATTTAATGAAAAAGGGACGCTTCAGCGTCCCTTTAAATATGTTATTTTTTTGAAGCCAGATGTCTTGCAATTGCCGCTGCATCTCTTACATTTACTTTTCCGTCACCATTAAAATCAGCTGACATCGGGAGAGATTTTCCTGATGCAAGCATTCTTGCAATATATGCCGCATCTCTTACATCAAGTTTATTGTCACCATTTGCATCGCCCGTAATTGTTGTCTGAGGAGTTGTTACAGTGGTAACAGTTGTTGATGTTTCAGATGATACTGTTGTCTGAGCTGTGGAAGCATAAGTAGTTGTTACAAGCGGTTCATCAAGAAGAGCGAATTTGCGGCCGTATTTTTCAGCATACTGCTGAGCAGTAGATTTATCGTATCCGTAAATAGTTCCTGTGAAACTGCTATCTTCATAGAAGTCATCTGTAAATGTTGTTGCATCGTCAGCTATTTCGCAGGCAGGATTCATTATCCTTACTTCTGAGAGTGATTTGCAGTTTATAAAAGCAACAGACCCGATTTTTGAAACGCTGTAAGGAATAGTTACAGTTTCTATTTCCGAATTGCTGAAAGCATCACCGCATATAACAACAACATTGTCTGGAATTACAACATTACCTGTACACTCTGAACCGTCAATGACAGAATTGTTTACTATAACAAGCGGATTTTCTGCCTGTCTGTTACTAAGCCATTTTGTTTTGTCAAATACAGCAGAACCAATATCTGTAATGCTTTCAGGAATAATTATGTTTTCAAGATTTGTACATCCAGAGAATACCGCATCACCGATAATGACATTTTCAGGAAGTTCTATACTTTCCAGTCTTGTACATTTGGCAAACATCATATATCCGAGCGAAGTTACAGTTTCAGGGAGCGTTATTTCTTTAAGAGAGGAGCAGCCATAGAATACACTCGCTCCGAAGTTTCTGACACTTTCAGGAATATTCACGCTTTCAAGAGCTGAACAGTCCCTGAATGTACTTCCTTGGAGTACGGTCAGACCATTCGGCAGGGAGACTGTTTTAAGCTCTGAACATCCCTCAAAAACACTGCCGGCAATTTCTGTAACACTTTCCGGTATTGTAATACCTGTAATTTTTTTATTGCCTTCAAAAGCATGGGAGGCTATTTTTGTTACATCTTCCGGAATGGTAACATCTCCGGAGCAGGCAGTACCATCAACGAGGATACTATTTACCGTTACAAGCGGATTTTCTGCCTGTCTTTTTTCAAGCCATTTTGTGCCTGAAAATGCATCTCTGCCGATTTCAGTTATACTTGATGGTATTATTATATTTTCAAGCGAACTGATGTCTTCAAATGCAGACATATCTATTTTTGTTACAGGAAGCCAATCTATTTTCTCAGGAATGTTAATGGTAACTGCTGAATCATCACAGCCTGTTATTAAAACATAGTCATACTCCGGATCATACTGAGTTCCCTTATAATCACTGTCAATGCGTTTATATTTCAGATTTTCATAAGTGTGGGTTTCTTTTTCATAATATTCGGCACTTACGGATATATTCAGCGGATTATATGGAGCAACTGCGGAAACAGAGCAGACTGCACATAAAACAGCGGTAGCGATACAAAGTCCTTTTTTTCTTATGTTCATAAAATCCTCCGTTATTTGCTGTATTTTTCAGACTGTTCCTTTATAAGTTCCTTATCGTCAAAGTAATTTATCTTCATTGCATTTTTTACATCTGTCAGAGTCTGAGCAGCTTTTTCACGGGCCTTTATACTGCCCTTATGGAGCACTTCATAAATATAAGGTATATCCTTTTCGAGTTCTTTTCTTCTTGCTCTGATAGGTTCGAGTTCTTCTTCGAGAACTTTGTTCAAGAACTTCTTTACCTTTACATCGCCAAGACCACCACGCTGATAATGTGCCTTTAATTCGTCAAGATTTGCATAATCAGGAAGATATTTCGCAAACTGTTCCGGACGGCAGAAAGCATCAAGGTATGTAAATACAGTATTACCCTCTATCTTGCCCGGGTCGCTTACCTGAATGTGGTCAGGGTCGGTGTACATACTCATTACTTTTTTCTTTATAACGTCAGGCTCATCTGAAAGATAGATGCAGTTGCCAAGAGATTTACTCATCTTTGCCTTTCCGTCGATACCCGGAAGACGCATACAAGCCTGATTGGTTGGCAGAAGAATATCCGGGTCAACAAGAGTTTCGCCATAAACACTGTTGAATTTGTGAACGATTTCCTTTGTCTGTTCAACCATAGGCATCTGGTCTTCACCGGCAGGAACTGTTGTGGCTTTGAACGCTGTTATGTCGGAAGCCTGACTGATAGGATATGTAAAAAATCCGACAGGTATACTTGCCTCAAAATTACGCATTTTTATTTCATTTTTAACGGTAGGATTTCTCTGGAGTCTTGAAACTGTAACAAGGTTCATATAGTAACAGGTAAGTTCGCAGAGTTCAGGAATCTGTGACTGAATAAAAAGTGTGGACTTTTCAGGGTCAAGACCGCATGACATATAGTCAAGGGCAACCTCAATGATATTCTGACGTACCTTTTCAGGATTGTCAGCATTATCAGTCAGAGCCTGTGCATCAGCAATCATAATATAAATTTCATCATAATCTCCGGAATTCTGGAGTTCAACTCTTCTTTTGAGAGAACCTACATAGTGACCTACATGAAGTTTTCCGGTTGGTCTGTCACCTGTCAAAATAATTTTTTTCACGTTTAAATCCTCCGATAAATCTTTAAATATGTATTTGCCGTAATGCGGCACTTTTGAACATCATACTATTAAAGTATACTCCAAACAGCGTTTTTTGTCAATAATTTTTAAAGACATATTTCTATTGCCGCACTTGCTGTCATTCGTGCATTTAATATCATTTCTTCCGGAACAGTGAACTCGTCTTTACAGTGTATGTTGTATTCCTTTCCCGGGAGTTCTGCACCGAATGCAACACCGCCTGATGTATTGTGAACGTAAGTACCGCCGCCGATAGCTATGCATCTGCCTTTAAGACCTGTCACATTCTCATAAACTCTGAGAAGTGACTGAACAAATTCGCTCTTTTCATCAACGTAATGCGGTTCTGATGCCATTGCACATTCATAAGTGAATCCGTTTTCTGCAAGAATTTTTTCAACCTTTTTGTTTATGTCAGCAGCACTGAAACTTACAGGGAAACGTATGTCAAACATTCCCTCAAGGGTTTCGCCGTCATATTCCATTATACTCAGGACAAGTGTTAATGCTCCCGATTTTTCGTCACTGCATTTTACTGCCATATGTGTTCCGTCAGTCTCGCCGGACGGAAACAGCTGAGAAAGCTTTTTAAGAGCGTCCGTACAGTCATCATTTTCAATAGTGCCAAGGAGCGATATAAGGGAAGTCAGCGCATTTTTTCCGCCTTCCGGTGTGGAAGCGTGTGCTGATACGCCATTTGATGTGACAGTTGTTTCATCACCGCATATGCTGAAACTGAAATTTTCATCTGAATCAGCCTGTATATCAGTTCCCGATATTACAGCAACTGATTTTGAAGGGACAGCATTTACTGTATCTCCGCCATGAATTTTCCTTATGCATCTGCTTCTGACTTTTTTCGTGAATTTTCCTCTTATCATGCCCTTTTCAATATTTATAACAGGGTACTGACCATCAGGTGTGTAAAGCTTTTCGGGAAGTTTTTCTTTTGTCTGGTAATACCCAAGGTCGTCCGAACCGTTTTCTTCGTTGCAGCCGACAATAAAGCGGATATTTTTATTGAGTCTGCAAAGCTCTGATGCGGTTTTCAGTCCGTAAAGAACTGATACGGCAGGGCCTTTATCATCAGTTGTTCCACGTCCGTAAAGAAGACCGTTTGATCTGGTTAACTCAAACGGAGGATAGTTCCAGCCTTCACCGGCATCAACAACATCAAGGTGACAGAGAATACCAAGTTCAGGTTCACCCGTACCTGTTTCAATGACACCGACATGATTATCAATATTTCTAACGGAAAATCCGAGGCTTTCGGCTTTGTTCAGAAATACTCTGAGAACTTCTGCTGAATTTTTTCCGTATGGCATATTTCCCTCAGCTTTTCCCATAACGCTCGGAATCCTTACAAGTTCCCCGAGAAAGTTTTCCATATCATTATAATATTCACTGCATTTTTCATCAATCTGCTTTTTGAGCTTATCTGAAATTTCCATAGAATTTATCTCCTTTCAAAAAATAACGGACGCCTGAAATTCAGAACGTCCGTAATGTTATGTTTCATCGGTATTGTTAAGACCGTATGCCAGCGTCATAAGACTGTCTGTCAGATGGACGTTTTCAACAACGATAGAGCTGTCCCTGTTAACAGCAAAATCATAGTGGCTGAAATTCCAGAAGCCTTTTATACCAAGTTCGATGAGCTTCGGAGCAATTTCCTGTGCAGCCTTTTTCGGAATGCAGAGTATGGCACATACCGGATTATTGGCTTTACAGAATGTTTCTATCGTGTCAATTCCTGAAACGGTAAGTCCGGCGATGCTTTTTCCGAATTTTTCGGGATTGCTGTCAAAAACGCCGATAAGCCTGAAACCACGTTTATTGAAATCAATATGTGATGCAATAGCTTTTCCGAGGTTTCCGGCACCTATTAAAACAGCCTTGTTTTCTGCATCAATTCCAAGGATCTTTGAAATAACTGAGTGAAGTTCCTTAACGTTATATCCGTATCCCTGCTGACCGAAACCGCCGAAGCAATTAAGATCCTGTCTTATCTGAGAGGCTGTAAAACCCATCATTTCAGAAAGCTCTCTGCTTGATATCCGAATAACGCCCTTACGTTCCAATTCCCCCAAAAATCTGTAATATCTGGGCAGACGTTTGATTACCGGTGATGAAATCAAGGATTTTGACATATTATATCTCCGTTCCGCTGAAAACCGCTCCATGTCCGGAACGGTTTTGCGGATTCCGCTTTACAAGGCAGCGGAGTGCCTTAATATTATGCCATTAAACTGGAAAGTCTGTTGTTTATTTCCTCAAGGAATTCCTTTGAGTTGACCTTCTTCTTGTTTTCAAGCTTTGAAAGCATATAAAGGTCGCCTGTCATGATTCCGTCTTCAATAGTCTGGATTGTAGCCTTTTCAAGCTTGTCGGCAAATGCCATAAGCTCGCTGTTTCCGTCCAGTTCTCCTCTTTTTCTCAGTGCACCGCTCCATGCAAAGATTGTTGCGACTGAGTTT
>USJI01000050.1 GCA_900554975.1 uncultured Ruminococcus sp.
TTTACTGGATGATTCCAGATGTGTCAACTGTCCAGACAGTATCATTGCTGTCTTTGATATCCTTGAACCCTTTTCCGAGTTCCGGACGGGAAGCGGAAGAGGAGGAAGAGGTTGCTTTCTGGATGGTGCCGCTGGTGTTTACCAGGTAGCGTTTTTCACCGGTGGAAACCGGCTCATAGCGGAGCTCTGGATCCGCCTTCTTTAAAAGACCGTTTACATAAACCTGGTTATCGCGCTCGCCATGGTAGCCCTGTCCTTTGAGGGAACCTTTGGTCTGGAAATACCAGATCTGGTTTTCTTCTAAATCATCATTGTAAATAGTCTGCTTGCCGGTACGCATCACGCCGTCGTCGCCGAAGTAGTAGGAGGCGAAGCTGCCATCCGCCTGTTTCAGGCTCTGAAGCCCGGTCTGCATTTCACCGCGTTCGTTGAAGCAGTAGCGCTCGGAATTGATGGTGAAAATAGCAAGATCCTTCTCGGCAAAGTAAGCGGTTCCATTTTTAAAGAAGAAGGAAAATGGCTCTTCTTCTTCGCTGATGCCAGGTGCCCCTTCAATGGTGTACCAGCCGCTTGCCCGGCGTCCGCCATTTTCCGGATCGTAATAGCGGAAATCGTTTAAGCTGACAGTGTCTGTGGCAGAGTTGTCCGCTGTTGCTGCTTCGTTTGAAGGTGTGCTGGAGCTTACAAAGCCAGCTTCCGCGACATTGATCCAGCCTGTCTGCATCTGGCCGTCGATGAAAGTGTAGTAGGCATTGTCGATTTTGCGGTCCATCTGGTTTACGATCATGCGTCCTTCGGTGTCAAAATAGCACCAGATATCTTCATCGTCTGTGTCTTTCGTGATGGTTTCCAGCAGAATCCATCCGGTTTTTCTGGCGCCATCATCCTCCTCGCCGAGGTAGTAGGTCTGTCCGTCCAGTTCCAGAAGCCCGGTCTGCATCAGTCCGTCCTCGTCGAAATAGTAGGTTTTTCCGTCAACATCATACATACCCGTTGCTTTTCCGGATTCATCTGCATAGTATTTATTTCCATTACTGATTATAAACCCATATTCCCTCTGACCGGTTTCAGGTGAAAAATACATTCTTATATCATTAATGGTATACCAGCCGTATTTCATAACGCCTTTTTTAGCAAAGTAATATTCTTTACCGTCTATCAACTGATAACCGATAACATATTCACCGTTTTCTGATATGTAATATTTTTTGCCGTCAGTTCCTTCCTGCCAGCCATACTGAACCGGTGTTTCAGCAGATACGGCAGTTGTCTGAGCCGCTGAATCTTCAACCTCTGTAACGGCAGATGTAACAGTTGTCTGAATCGTTGCATCATCATTGTTTGTCACAGAAGTTGTAACGGTTGTCTGAACTGTCATATCTTCATTCTCCGCTGCAACAGATGAAGTAACTACCGGTTCTTCTGCTGATGCTCCGGCAGATACTGCTGCTGATATCAGACATACAGCAGACAGAGCAATCAGATATTTTAACCTTTTCATTTTACCCTCCAGTTATAATTCTTTTTAAATTATTTTATGCTTTCCTTTAAACGACTAAATACGCTTAAAATTATACACCTTTCACTAAAATATGTCAATAATAGGGTGTGCCAACAGAAAAAAGTCCTGACAGAGAATCGGAAGATAAACATTTCTCAGTATAAAACGCATCATATAATGTTTCAAGATTTTCCGTACAGTATTCTATTTCTTTTGAATAATTCTTTGCTGTAATCACTACACGTTCAAAATCTGTACCCGTCCTGCATTCTGAAAGATACGCAATTATCCATGTACTTAATATAGCTAATTTTACTTTTGATAAAATTTCACCATCAAATACACCTTTAAGAAAATACCGATAAATAAAATACACTGCAATCCTGCGTAAATATATTTCATTCTGTTTCTTATAGCCTTTAAAACAATCTGCAAATTTCATACTATTATAAATGTATGGAATCCACCCTTCGTCCATAGGTTCAAGTTCAGTAAAAATATTAAGGATTGATTTTATGTCCGGACAACATGAAACAGCAGTATTTTTCCATTCAGGGACAATATAGTCATCATTGTCCATGCGACACTGCAATTCTTCCGAAAAGCAAATAAGACAGCCGATTGAATCTGCAAAATCCGGATCATCATGTAAATGTTGAATGATAACCTGTCGTGCATCATGGAGAAAATTAAAAAGCAATTCATCAGAAAAATCGCTTTCATCTTCCGGTATAATACTTTCAGTAAGAGAAAAATCTTCTGACATAACAAGACTTGCTGCTGCTTCACAGCAAAGACCGATCCCGCCCTCTTTAATACTTCCGAACCATTCATAAAATCTTGGGTGATCGGTACATATCTGACATAGATTATCTTCGCCAAGTTCTGTATAAATGTCACATAGGTTTCTGTTGTTCAGAAAAGGACAGCGCTCTTTTTCGTTCAGAATAAAACTGCCTTCAGAGATATTCTGTTTAAGACGGTTCCCGAAAGCCCCGTTAATGTTCATGTATTTTTTCAGCGTAACAGCATCTATATCTATTTCCCAGCCTATACAGCAATTATCGCTGCATTTATCAGCCAGACATTTAAATTTATTGTAATATGAAGGCGTGCGAAAAATCATTTAAAATTCCCCATTCTTATTCAGTATAATTTAAATAATAGCACGAATTCATTGAGAAAGTCAATATACTTTTACTGTATTTCAAAACCAATTGATTTCAAATTTAAAATGCGGATTATCAAAAAAGTATTGTCCATATACAAATTATATGGTATAATTAGAATTATTAAAAGAAATTTTTTCTATATTTAATGAACAGGGGGATTTTTATGAAAAAGAAAATGATAAGTATGATTACAGCATTAGCCTGTGCCGTATGTGCAGTTGGGGTAATGCCGGCAACAGATGATATGGCTTCTGCAGAAAGTTATAGTGATGATTTTTCTTATGGTGATTATCTTAAATACTGGAAAGTTGATGAAGATGAGGACGGGGCATATGACAATGTCAGAATTATCGACTGTGACGAATCTGCAACAACGGTTGAAATTCCGGCTGAAATTGATAATTTGCCTGTAACGGAAATAATGGATTATGCATTTTCCGAATGTGAAAAACTTTCAGCTATAAATGTATCATCGGGAAATAATAATTACATCAGCATTGACGGTGTGTTGTTTAATAAGGATAAAACAGAATTGATACAGTATCCTGCTGGAAAGTCTGAAACAACGTATACTATTCCGGATAGTGTAACGGAAATAGAAAGTGGTGCATTTTTTGGATGCACAAGTCTTTCTGGCATAGAAATTCCGGATAGCGTAACGGAAATAGGAAGTTCTGCATTTTTCGGATGCACAAGTCTTTCAAGCATAGAAATTCCGGATAGTGTAACAAGTATAGGATTTTATGCATTTTCCGGATGCAAAAATCTTTCAAGCATAGAAATTCCGGATAGTGTAACGGAAATAGGATATAGAACATTTTACGGATGTGAAAAACTTTCAGCTATAAATGTATCATCGGGAAATAATAATTACAGCAGTATTGACGGTGTACTGTTTAATAAGGATAAAACAGAATTGGAACAGTATCCTGCTGAAAAGTCTGAAACAATGTATATTATTCCGAATAGTGTAACAAAAATTGACGAAAACGCATTTTGTGGATGTACAAGTCTTGAAGAAATAACTATACCTGATAGTGTAACGGAAATAGGAAAATCTGCATTTTATGGAACACAACTTATTGAAACTCAGGACGGAGTTGAATATGTAGGCAAATGGGTAGTTGGTTCTGATAAAGATATAACATCAGCTGAAATAAAAGACGGAACAAAAGGTATTGCTTGTTCTGCGTTTCTGAGCCGTAACAACCTTGCAACTATAAGTATACCTGACAGTGTAACGAACATTGGCGAAAATGCATTTTATGAAACCCAGCTTATGGAAAATCAGGACGGAATTAACTATGTAGGCAAATGGGCAGTTGGTTATGACGAAGATATAACATCAGCTGAAATAAGAGAAGGAACAATAGGCATAGCAGATTGTGCATTTTTGATTTGCAGTAATATTTCAGGCATAACTATACCGGAAGGCTTAATGTACATAGGAAATTCTGCATTTGATGGTTGTGATAATATCTATAATGACGGAACTATTGAAATTCCTGCCAGTGTGGTAAGAATAGGCGATGAGGCATTTCAGTGTAACTATGACAGTAAGTTGATAGGGTTCTTCAACATCAAAAATCCTGATTGTGTACTCGGAAAAGATTGTATGTATAACGCTGCTATTTTCGGAGAGGAAAACTCGATATTACAGGCTTGCGCCGAAAAGGAAGGAATCCCGTTTAACCCTGTGATTGTTACCGAAGCAGGTGAATACAGTATAGAACTTGCTTATAACAGCACAAAAGATATTTTATTCTGTCCGTCAGAATCCGGAAATTATAGTGTTCGTACAAAAAGCGACAAGGCACACAAGACATCATTCGGAAACAGTACTCATTATTCATCAACATATGAAAATGAAGTTGACAGCCAGGATGAATTAACAGCCGGCAGCTATTATATGATTAACATTGATTCCAAACTGGAGAACGAAAACTTTAATAACTGGAACGAAGGAGATTTGCCTGCAACAGTTAAAGTTGATATATACCATGTAATTTCAGAAAGCAAGGATATCAGCGAACTGGTTGATTATGATGTTCCTTCATATGTACGTTCTGATATATCTTTTAATCTGGAAGAAGCTTCAAATGTTATTTTGAACATAAGTGAAAATCTGAAACATCTTATAATTCATTTTGATGAATCAGGCTATGAAAAAAGCAGTGAGTGGAAATCCAACGGAATTTATACACTTGAAAGCGGTTCTTATATGTTGAGAATATATGGTAATGATAACGACGCAAAACTTAATGCTTCCCTGACACCGTATACATCAACTACAACTGTAACCACAACCTCACCGACAACATCTACCACAGTAAGCACATCTGTTTCAATAACAACAGATTCAGTATCATCGGGAACAGAAACAACACCAGATGTAACAGGCACTACAACAGATTCAACAACTGTAATAAGTACAGATGCGACAACAGATGTTACAACTACAAAGGCAAGCACAGCTGATACAACAGCAATCTCAACATCGGTTTCTACAACATCAACTTCAACATCAGTATCTGCTACTTCATCACCAATCACAACTACTGTACCGCCGACAACTACACCACAGGTAACAGGCATACTCGGTGATGCAAACAGTGACGGTAAGCTTGACGTTCGTGATGCGGCGTACATAGCAAGAATGCTTGCACAGAGGGATACTGAAAAGCTTCCGAAAAATGCAGACTTCAACGAAGACGGACAGATAAACGTTCGTGATGCGGCGGCAATTGCAAGATTCCTTGCGAAAAAGCATTAAAATTAGTTATAAACCAAGAAAGAGATGAGCTTAAAGTTCATCTCTTTTTTTACTGCATACTTGTAAAATCATATGCCTCTATCCATTATTTTTTAAGAAATGGGATTTTTTCCGTTTCTGATTCGTTATAATAGTGAGGCGCCTGAAAAAGCGAAAGGAGGAACGGATATTTTGGACAAGGAAACTTTCATCAAAAAGCTTTTATTATACAAAGATACTGTTTTCCGTATAGCCTATTCATATACGAAGAATACCGGTGATGCAGAAGACATATCGCGGGAAATCTTTTTAAAATTCTACACTTCTTCACCGTCCTTCAGCAGTGACGGAGAAGAAAAGGCATGGCTTATAAGAGTTACCATAAATAAGTCAAAGGATTTTGTAAGATCAGCCTGGTTCTCCAAAAGAGTTGTTGAACCGGAATACAGACAAATATATGAAATGAACGAAAGTCAGTCAGATATATTAGAAAAGGTACTTGAACTTCCGGATAAGTACAGAATAGTTATACACCTGTATTATTATGAGGAATATTCTATACGCGAGATATCAGAGATAACCGGAGCAAAAGAATCAACAGTACAGACAAGGTTGCAGCGTGGAAGAAAACTGCTTGAGAAAAAGCTAAAGGAGGAACATTTATATGATGAAAGAACAATACATTTCGGCTATGAAAAAAATCACAATGAGGGATGAATGCACAGGCATTATTCTTGACAGCATAAATGATATTCCGCAGGAACACTCAGCGACAAAGAACAGCAAGGTACGCTATATATCAATACTGACTGCAGCGGCAGTTCTCATATGCAGTACAGTCAGCGTTGCAGCAAAATCAGGCGGTTTTGACTGGCTGAAATATCTTTTTGGTCAGGGCATAGAAACTACTGATATAATTGAGGATATGGGCGGAGAGATTTCCGATTTCAGGTGTGAAAGCAGTGTCGGACTGGAGCTTTCACCTGTAGGTGCAATAATTGATGAACAGAATTTATACTGTGCATTTAATATAAAATCCTTGCCGGAAGGAATAAATACAAGCGACCTGAGTGTATATTTTTTACATGATGCTTCTGATAGCAGTCCGGCGGTCGGAGCATGGGAAAGTTTCGTCAGCACAGCCGATGATAACGATAATATTATTGCAGTATCCATATCCACACATGATGATACTGAAATATTCCAAAATGACAAGACGATAACATTTGGTATTTTTTCTATCAGAGAATTTGATAAACTATACAATAATGATAATGAAGGAATATCCGAACAGGAAGCAAACGCTTACCGTATGAGTACAAAACTTTCATTCAAAGTATCGGGATGCAAACTGCATAATCTTGATATAGATTACAGTAAATATACATGTGAAAGCACTCCGGAACGTACCGGTGATTTCATGTTTGACAATCTTCATATAACACCGTTTAATATTCTGGCACAAGGACACCGTGTATCATATGCTGATGTAATGCACAATGATGATATTACTATTGTATTTGAAGACGGAAGCAAAGCAACAGCACACAGTAACGGTTACTCAACGTGTTCAAATAGCAGCCCTTCATTTTCAGATAATAACACTACACTTGAAGAAAGACTTG
>USJI01000051.1 GCA_900554975.1 uncultured Ruminococcus sp.
GTCTGATTTCTTAGTTAAAATCATTTAAGATTGGAGATTAAGTTTTATGAACAATAATATTTTCCCGCTCCCGTTCTGGGCACATCTCGTTTTTGTAATTCTCGCTTTTGCACTTTTTATGGTACAATATGTAAGAGTAAGAAAGCTTTATCAGATTCTTATGGCAGCGGCTGTTGTCGTAAGTATGCTCATTTATGTCAACACAAGCAAGCTCTGGATTGGTATTGTCGGTGCTGTTGAAGCAGTTCTTTTAGCCGCTTCTTTAGTATCATCAATTATTCAGAATCATCAGGCAAAGGCAGCCGGAAAGAATATTGCTGAAACTGCTGAGGAAGATAAACAGTAATGAAAATTTGTATACTCGACTGGACAACCGTTACATCCGGAGATATTGACGCTGATATTTTCAGCGAATTCGGTGAAGTAAAATGCTTCCCGCTGACTGACAATGAAAAAGCGGCAGAGCATATTGCCGATGCTGAAATTCTCCTCTGCAACAAAGTAATGATAACAGATGAGGTTATTTCAAAATGTCCGAATCTGAAATACATAGGTCTTTTTGCAACAGGATTCAACAATATCGACCTCGAAAGCGCTTCAAGACATGGCATAACAGTATGCAATGCAGGCAGCTATTCTTCATATGCCGTTGCACAGCATACATTTGCACTGATTCTTGAACATTACAGCAAAATATCGGAGTATGACAGATTCGTCAAAAACGGCGGCTGGATAAAGTCAAAGACATTTTCAAAATTTCCTATCAGAACTATGGAACTTCTCGGAAAAACAATTTCCATTATAGGATTCGGAGGAATAGGAAAGACAGTTGCAGGTATTGCTTCTGCTTTCGGAATGAATGTTATTGTAAACACAAGAACTATTCCAGAAGACTGCCCTTACGAAATTGTTTCCCTTGACGAAGCTTTCAGACGTGCTGATGTGCTGACAGTGCATTGTCCGCTTACTGAGCAGACAAAAGGCATCATAAACGCTGAACATCTTTCACTCATGAAAGAAACAGCCATTGTTGTAAACACTGCCAGAGGTGCAGTTGTTAATGAACCCGACCTTGCAGAAGCCTTAAACAGCGGCAGGATAGCCGGTGCATATCTTGACGTTTTATGTACAGAGCCTATGTCAGAGAACACTCCGCTTAAAAATGCTGCAAACTGCGTTATAACTCCGCACACTGCATGGGCACCGCTTGAAACAAGACTTCGCCTTATTGATATTGTTGTGAATAATATCAGGGCATATCTGTCGGGAAATCCTGAAAATCAGGTAAATAAGCCTTTGAAAGGATAAGATTATGTATAACATTTCAGATAAAAAAAGAATAGTTATAAAACTCGGAACATCTACGCTTACTCATAAAACGGGACGTCTTAATATCAGAAGAATGGAAAAGCTTGTCCGTGTTATCGCTGATCTGCACAATTCCGGAAAAGAAGTCATTATCGTTTCTTCCGGTTCAATCGGTCTCGGTGTCGGAAAACTCGGGCTTCGTGAAAGACCGTCCGATACGCCTTCAAAGCAGGCTGCCGCAGCAGTAGGACAGTGCGAACTGATGTATCTTTACGACAATCTTTTTGACAATTATGGTATTATTGTAGCACAGATGCTCCTTACAAAAACAATAATTGAAAATCCGGAAAGAAAAAAGAATGTTGAAAACACATTTGAAAAACTCATTTCCATGGGTGTTGTTCCGATAGTAAATGAAAACGATACAGTAGCTATTGACGAGCTTGAACTCGAAATCGGTGAAAATGATTCGCTCTCAGCCATCGTTGCAACATTTGCCCATGCTGACCTTCTTGTAATACTTTCGGATATTGACGGTCTTTACAGCAGTGACCCGCACAAGAATCCTGATGCAAAGCTTATTCCTGTTGTAACTGAAATTGATGAACATATAACAGATATTGCCGGAGGTGCCGGAAGTGCCCTCGGAACAGGCGGAATGGCAACAAAGATAAATGCAGCAAAAATTGCCAACGATGCCGGAATTGACATGATTATCATGAACGGAAATAATCCGGACAAACTTTATGACCTTTTTGAAAACAACGAAACAGGAACTCTCTTTGTTTCACATTCAAAATAAACGGAGGATAACAATGACTTATATTGAAAATCTCGGTGCAAACGCAAAAGCAGCCTCCCATATAGTTGCGTCTGCATCAACAAAACTGAAAAATGATGCTCTTTCTGCTATTGCAGCAGCACTTGTTGCAAATACAGATACTATTATAAAGCAAAATAAAATTGACCTTGAAAACGCTGAAAAAAACGGTATGTCTGCTTCTATGCTCGACAGGCTTATGCTTGATGAAAAGCGTATCAGTGGAATTGCTGACGGCGTTTTAACGCTTGTTGATGCCGAAGACCTTATCGGCTCGATTGATTCAGGCGTTGTCCGCCCGAATGGTCTTAAAATATGCAAAACAAGAGTTCCGCTTGGTGTCATCGGAATTATTTTTGAATCCCGCCCGAACGTAACAGTCGATGCGGCAACACTATGCCTTAAAGCCGGAAATACTGTAATTTTAAAGGGAGGCAAGGAAGCAATAAACTCCAATAAATGTCTGGCTGACATTATGAGAAATGCAATTGAAAGTGTCGGACTTCCTAAAGATGCTGTTGCACTTGTTGAAGATACCTCAAGAGAATCAACAAATCAGCTCATGAAGCTCAACAAATATCTTGATGTGCTTATCCCAAGAGGTGGTGCAGGACTTATAAACGCTGTTGTTACACAGGCTACTGTTCCTGTAATTGAAACTGGAACCGGAAACTGTCATGTTTATGTTGATGAATCCGCAGATATTGAAATGGCGGCTGATATTGTAAACAATGGTAAAACACAGCGTCCGTCCGTATGCAATGCAGTGGAAAGCCTTCTGGTACATAAAAATATTGCTCAAAAAGCACTTCCTGCAATAAAAGCAAAGCTTGATAAACACAATGTTGAAATACGAGGATGTGAAAAAACAGCAGCAATTCTTGGTGAATGCGTAGTTCCGGCAACTGAAGAAGATTATGCAACAGAATTCCTTGACTATATCATTTCAGTAAAGGTTGTGGATTCAGTTGATGAAGCTATAAGCCACATTGCAAAGTATTCCACAGGACATTCTGAATGCATAGTTACAAAAAGCCTTGAAAATGCCGAAAAATTTCAGCGTGAAGTTGATTCTGCCGCTGTTTATGTCAATGCGTCAACAAGATTTACCGATGGCGGAGAATTTGGTTTTGGTGCTGAAATCGGAATCTCCACGCAGAAACTTCATGCAAGAGGCCCTATGGGACTTCGTGAGCTTACAACTGTCAAATATCTTATAAATGGAAATGGTCAGATAAGATAAGGAGAGTTCCAATGGATATACTTGAGGAAATCGATGAAGCTTTAAAAGATAAAAAAGAGAAATGGAAATATACACCTATGAGAGAAACAAATGAGACAGACGCAATTATTGATGAACTTTTAAGGGAATTTTCATCAGACTCCCCTAGAAGAACTCCTGAAAGAAAATATTCTCGTCCTGCTGAGCAAAAAAAACCTGAACCTGCCCCTCAGCCGCAGTATCAGAATCCCCAGCCGGTTCAGCAGCCTGTACAGACACCATTGCAGAATGACTACAATATCAGATCTGAACAGGAAGAACGTGAAGAATATAACCGTTTTGCAAATAATAATCCTAAACCGGCTCCGGCAGATGCGACACAGATATATTCCATAAACGACCTGCCGACAGACAATTCTGCAAATCACAGCAGCGATTACAATAACTATAGCGGATATTCTGATAACGGTGATAACAGCAATGATAACTATGATGATTATGACGATGAATATTATGATGATGAATTCGATGAAAGTCATAAAATGAATGCAGACGAGTTTACAGATTTTTTAAATTCCGAAGATGACAGAAACCGCGACTATGTTCCGCAGACTAAAAAAAGTCCGTGGAAAACTGCATTCAAAATTATATACACTGCTGTAATTGCCGCATTTACAATAATCGGTATTTTCAGTTCGGTTATTTTCTGTATGGAAAAATTTGAAATGATGCCGTCCGACAAAACCGCTGCGGACGATTCATTGAAAAATGAAATACAGCAGGTTATTTATCCGCTCGTTGAAACACAGGTCAGCGACTTTGAAAGCTATAAGGATATTTCCGATGAACAGCTTGTCAATATTGCAGTATGGGAAATAATCATAAATGGAGATATCAGCATATTCAAGGAATCAGACAACGATGATTACCTTATTCCTCAGTCACAGATTGAATATGTTGCAGACAAGCTTTTCGGAGATGAGTCAACAATCAATAACGTTTCTTCCGGAATAAATGACGTATCTGTACTATATGACAAGGACAAGGAAGGCTATATTGTTCCTAAGAATTATTATATTTATACTATGTATCCTGTTGTAACTGATGTTTCACAGTCAGACGATACATACACAGTTTCTGTTGACTGTTTCTATGATTCTCCGGCATGGAGAGATAACAAGAAAACAATGGCAGGAAAGAAAATGGTATTCACTCTGAAAAAGACTTCAGATTATTACAACATAATTTCCGCAAAAACTGTTTCTTGACGAAAGCAAAAAAGCATGATATAATGTATTTATACGGACAGTTCGTTTGTGCCATCCTGTCCTTAAACAAAACCAGGACATCATAAGCTTTTAAGTATTTTAAGGGTATAGATGTCATTTCTATGCCCTTTTTATTTTTGAAGGATGTGTATTTATAATGTATTTTCTGAAAACTGACGTTTCATTTGACAGTGCTCATTTTCTTTACGGATATGAAGGAAAATGCAGCAATATTCATGGTCACAGATGGAAAATTGAAGTAACAGTAAAAAATGCTTTCTTACAGAGAAATGGCGAGCAGAAGGGCATGATAATGGATTTTGCAGATTTTAAAAAAGCTCTGAAACTTATCGCTGACCATTATGACCACTCGCTCATATACGAGAAAAACACTCTTAAACCTGATACTCTTGAATGTCTTAAACGTGACGGATTCAGGGTTATAGAAATGCCGTTCAGACCGACAGCCGAAAACCTTGCAAGACATTTTTTCACAATTTTAAAGGAACGTGGCTACAGACCGCATAATGTTACAGTTTACGAAACTCCTGAAAACTGTGCTATGTATGAGGAGGGCTGATTTGTTTAAGTACAATATTGCTGAAAAATTCGTAAGCATAAACGGAGAAGGCAGGAAAGCCGGTCAGCTTTCCGTATTTATAAGGTTCCGTGGCTGCAATCTGAACTGTTCATACTGTGATACCCTGTGGGCAAACTCAGATGACTGTCCGGCTGAAACTCTCACAGCTGACGAAATTCTGAAATACATTCTTGAAACTAAAGTAACCAATGTTACTCTTACAGGCGGAGAACCTCTTATTCAGAAAGGAATGTATGAGCTTATTGACCTTCTCTGCCACAATGGTCTGTATGTTGAAATAGAAACAAACGGCTCTGCGGATATATCTGCTTACAGAGATATGAAAATTCAGCCTTCTTTCACACTTGATTACAAGTTGCCGTCAAGCGGAATGGAAAAGGCAATGAACATGAAAAATTACAGCTTCATTTCTCAAAATGATACTGTAAAATTCGTATGCGGAAATCATGACGATCTGGAAAAGGCACTTGAAATTATAAAAACAAATCATCTTGATGAACGATGTGCAGTTTATTTAAGTCCGGTATTCGGTAAAATTGAACCATCAGAAATGGTTGATTTTATGATTGAACATAAACTGAACAATGTTAATTTTCAGCTTCAGCTGCACAAATTCATATGGAATCCTGAGCAAAGGGGTGTGTAACAATGGCAATTGATAAAGAAGCGATAAAAGAACATATAAAGGGTATCCTTATCGCTCTCGGAGATGATCCGGAGCGTGAAGGACTTCGTGAAACACCGGAACGTGTTGCCAATATGTACGAAGAAGTTTTTGAAGGCATGAACTACACAAATGCTGAAATAGCAGAAATGTTCAGCAAGACATTTGATTCTCCGGGAAGCGGCAATGACATGGTTATTGTAAGAGATATAGAGGTTTTCTCATACTGTGAACATCATCTTGCTCTTATGTACGACATGAAAGTTTCTGTTGCATATCTTCCGAATGGAAAGGTTCTCGGACTTTCAAAAATTGCAAGGATAGCTGATATGGCGGCAAAACGTTTGCAGTTACAGGAAAAGCTCGGAAGTGATATTGCTGAGATAATCGCTCTCGCTTCTGGTTCAGAAGATGTTGCTGTTTTCATCGAAGGAAAACATTCCTGTATGACAGCAAGAGGAATCAGAAACTGTTCTTCATCGACACGTTCAACAACATTCAGAGGCAGATTTGAAACTGATGCACTTCTCCAGAACAGATTTTTAATGCAGATACAGAAAGGATAATTTATGAAAGCACTTGTATTATTCAGCGGCGGACTGGACAGCACAACCTGTCTCGGACTCGCTGTCAGCAAATACGGAAAGGAAAACGTTGTCGCACTTTCCATTACATACGGTCAGAAGCACGACAAGGAAGTAAAGGCGGCACAGGCGGTTGCAGATTACTATGGCATAGAAAAGGTTGACCTTGACCTGTCACTTATTTTTAAGTTTTCAGATTGTTCACTTCTGAAAGGTTCAGACCATGAGATACCTCACGAATCATATGCAAAGCAGCTGGAAAAAACAAACGGAGCACCTGTTTCAACCTATGTTCCATTCAGAAACGGGCTTTTCATATCATCAGCTGCCGCTATTGCCCTCTCAAAAGGATGCAGTATTATATATTACGGTGCGCACGCTGATGATTCAGCAGGAAACGCTTATCCGGACTGTTCTGCCGCATTTAACAATGCCATGAACACAGCCGTATATGAAGGAAGTGGAAAACAGCTTAAAATAGAAGCGCCATTTGTAAATATGACAAAAGCAGACGTTGTAAAAAAAGGTCTTGAACTGAAAGTCCCTTATGAG
>USJI01000052.1 GCA_900554975.1 uncultured Ruminococcus sp.
CATTCAGAGCAATGCTGAAAAGTATGGTATAACTTCAGATGCAGATTACACCGAACTTATGGCAAAGCTTATAATGTCCACAGCCACACCTGTTTATTCAAGCGACGGTCTCGAGCTGGCTTCACCAAGAGTTCAGGGAAACGGTCTTGCAAACATTTCAGATGCTGTAAATTCCCCTTGCTATATTTCATCAAACAGTAAGGCTGATAATTACCGTCCTAAGATTTCACTCGGTCAGGACATGTCAGGCGATTACACACTTGAATTCAATATCCATAATATAAGCGATACTGCACAGACATATTATCTCAGTGAAGCTGTTTTCTGCGATTCACTCGACCAGAACGGCAACCTTAACTGGGATACAAACAGACTCTCAGCAGGTTCTGAATACACTATAAAATTCACAAGCACCGATTACGGCACTACACTTGATTCAGTAACAGTCGAACCAGACAGCACTTTTGCCGTAACTGCACAGATTACCCTCAGCGGTGCATATGACAAAATACGTAATGAATTTGAAAACGGAACTTTCGTTGACGGATATATAATGCTCAATTCAGATTCAGCACAGAATCTTACACTTTCATTTATGGCGTTCTGCGGTGACTGGTCGGAAGAAAACAAAGCGGAGCTCTTCCACCCGTTCATTTATTCAAATCCTGATGATGATTACGGTTCATATCTCTCAGACGGCAGCAACATAGCAGGTTCAAATATTTTAGGTGCTTTAAATTCCGCAGAAACAGACGATAAAGTTGATTTAAACAAATTTATATCACAGCCTTACTTCTCACCTCTTACTGATTCCGAAACCGACTCAGATGACACAGTTTTCAATGAGCTTTTCATAAACTTCGTTTCAAAACGCAGATGCTACGATGTAACAGCAACTATATATAACAAAGATAAACAGATAGTTTACAAGGACATTATCGGCAATGGCGTAACTAATATAGATTTGCTGTCCGGTGAACCAGCATACAATATTTATGACATCGACTGGGATTTCCGTGATCTCGATGGTGAAATACATAACAATGAAACATATACATTGTGGATAACAGCAAGAACTCCTCTGTCTGATTCAAATTCCAGATACCCTATATCGCAGGAATTCAAAATAGATACTGAAAAACCTGTTGTAAATTCATACGAAGTTCTTGATATTGCCGGAGATAAATATCTCATGATAAACGCTTCAGATAACGGAACTTTACAGGGCGGTATATCCTATTCGGACAACTCCGGATCGCAATTAAGCATGATTGACAGCTGCGGACTGGCAGGAAAGAGTGCTAAAGAACCTGTTATTCTTCAGCTTCCTGAAAATGCAAATCAGGGTTATGCTGAAATATATGATATGGCAGGAAACTCAGAAAAGCTTTATTTCAGTGACATAAACACATCTGATGTTTATACACTCAAATCCAAAGGTGACGCCTACTTCACAAGCGATGAAAAAACATTCAAAAACAAATTTGCCTTTGTTGACAGTTCAGGAAACACATCAAAAATAAGCTTTGATTTCTCTGACACTCCTCAGAGCGTATATGAACAGAAGGGTGACTCCGCTACCCTTCTGATAAACGGAACAAGGGTTGCGGATATTGCAGTTGAAGTCGGATTAAGAGGTGACGCTAATCTTTCCGGTAAAGTGGATGTAAGAGATGCTTCACTCATTGCATCAATGCTGGCACGCAAGACAAGTTCACAGTATGCGGAATTTATGAGTTCTCTCGGAGGATACTGTGCAGACTATAATCAGGACGGCAAAACAAACGTCCGTGACGCAGCAGCAATCGCAGCATTCCTCGCATCACAGTACAGACATTAAACAAAAGGGCGGTCAGAATATGACCGCCCTTTATTGTAAGAAAAAGACCTGAGATTACGAATTCTCAGGTCTTTCTTTTGTTTTGTTATTCATCAGAACTGCTTGATGAATCTGATGAAACAGGTTCTGCTTCAATTGAAACTTTCTGAAGTCCTACTGCCCATACCTTGTCATAATTCGGGAAGCTTATTGTCGCATCTGCTGTGAAATTATTGCTCTGTATAGTATATTTAAGAAGGTCAACTGAAACCAGAATATCCTTTTCAGTTATATCAGCAATGTCGTCCTCAGGACCGATAATATCAAATACAAGCCCATACGAATTTACTGTACAATTATAATCAGAAGGAGCATTGAGAATTGAAATATCATTTACAGTAACCGTTTTCTTTGCAAGCCCATCCGTATTGAGTTTTACAGTAACGGATGATACATTTGAGAGATCCTTGTAGTTTTCAGGAATTTCAATCGGGAATGATTTGTTGAAGTCCCAGCCGATATCATAAAGCGGAATCGAACCGAAATTCCATGAATCTATTTTCTGAAGATCTGTATTCGGTGATGCAAGATTGATTGAATCAACACTCAGTTCAAGTCCAAGTGAATCCACATCAAAGTTTGAAGGAGCATATCTTATATCATAACTCAGGTCAAGTTTTTTCTGCATATAAACCGGAATGTCTATCGTGAAATCGTCAGTTCCGAAAGAAATATTCTTTGTATCTATCTTTGAATCATTCTTGTCATACAGAACAACTTCAGAGCTGTGGAAAGTATATGCTGTGTCCAGCTCCTGTTCATTGCTTACAACAACAGCTGCTTTTTCAATACTGTCAAGCTGTGTTGAAGGGCCGGAAATTTCTATAACGGACGGTGTACATTTAAACTCATTGCTGTCCATGTACATGCCATCTGATGCCTTGACGTTCGGTGCTTCAACAGAAAGTTCAAATTCCCTTGTATCTATCCTGTCGAACATTACCGTCATTGTTGCCGGACTGACATTCGTTACTTCAAACTTGACATCTGATTTTTTTGCAGTAACATTTATTTTAAGATTTTTTTCTCCGGCAGACGTAACATTCTCAACGACTGCTTGAGCCGTCAGGTCATCAGCACTCAGACTTCCGATGCTTGAGCGGTTACCCTTTATCGTCACATTTACCTTTTTCGTTTCATAGCTTATAACACTGAGTCCGTTTTCTTCAGCGGAAGTTCCTGTAATATCAATCTCAACAGGAATATTGCTTATTGTTTTAGGCGTTGTAGGATAAATTGTTATCGAGATAACAAACCACAAAATAACAGCAATTATAACCGAATATATTATCAGTGCAGGATTGGCTGTGAAAGACTGGTACAATTTATTTTTAAGTCCTTTGAAGTTCACTTTTTATCATCCCCTTTTGAGAAGAATCTCCTTACCGGAAACTTTTTCTTTGTTTCCGCCGGCTTTGGAAGTATAGCTTCATGGAGGTATTCATTAAGCATAAATCTTGTATAGTCACGGACAAGAGTACCGTTTTCTGCAACGGATATCTGTCCGGTTTCCTCTGATACAACAATAATAATAGCATCTGAATTTTCGCTCATTCCGATAGCGGCTCTGTGCCTTGAACCGAGCTTCTTGTTGATAAGCTCTTCCTTCTGAGGTTTCGGGAGAAAACAAGCTGCCGCAAGAATTATACCGTCCCTCATTATTACTGCCCCGTCATGCAGCGGAGTATTCGGGAAGAATATGTTTCCGAAAAGTTCCTTGCTCGGCCTTGCGTTCAGGATAGTTCCGTTTTCTATCTGTTCGCCAAGCTTCGTCTGACGCTCAATAACAATAAGTGCACCTGTTTTTGTTGCGGAAAGATCAACACAGGAATCACATATAGCTTCTATCGCAACATTCCATTTCTTTGTTATCTCATCAGACGTGTCAGAAAAGTTAAAGATATTAAGCCCGAATTTGGCTCGTCCTGCTTTTTCAAGTGCACGTCTTATTTCCGGCTGGAACATTATCAGAATCGCCAGAAGTCCGATATTCACAATGCTTTTTATTATGTACGAAATTGCTTTCAGTCCGATAGTTGAACTTACCACATAAGCAGCCGCAATTATAAGGATACCTTTTATAAGCTGATTTGCCCTTGTTTCCCTTACGATCTTGATAAGAAGATAAACGAGATATGACAGAATCAACATATCAATAATATCCATAATCGTAACAGTCTGTATAACGTTCCATATCATATTCAGCATATTTCTTATTGCGTACATAATTCACTCCCTTTCTTTTGTACAAAATTGTATGCAAAGGGGCAAAAGCCCCTTTGACACACCCTATAATAATTTTACCATAATTACAGATAATTTCAATAGTTTTTTTAATATTTATTGTAACTTTTTTATAGTTTTCACAAGATTTTCAACTTGCTGTTCGTTGTTGAAAACAGACGGAGCAAATCTGACAGTTCCGTCAGGAGTTCCGAGTGAATGATGTGCCAGCGGAGAACAGTGAAGTCCCGCCCGGAGGCAAAATCCCCTCTGATTCAGAAGTCCTGCCGCATCTTCGGGTTTCATTCCCGGAAGATTAAAGGAAACTATCGGAACGTATCCGACTCCCGGCCTTCTGTATATTATAACATCTGTTCCGTAAAGCCCGTCAATAAATCTGCGGCACAGGCGATTCTCATGACGAAATATTTTTTCCGTTCCCATAAAACTTACGAAATCAAGACCGTTTTTCAGTGCGATTATACCAACTGTATTCACAGTTCCGCTTTCCAGACCGTCCGGCATAAAATCAGGCTGTTCAAGATTCATTGATGAACTGCCCGTCCCCCCTTGCATAAGCGGTTCTATATGATATTTCCCGTCGCTCACAAGAAGTCCTGTACCCGTAGGACCGTAAAGTCCCTTGTGCCCTGATGTACACAGGATATTTATTCCATCTGACATCTTAACGTCAAGCACACCGCAGGCCTGTGCACCGTCAGCAATAAAACAGATATTTTTTTCAGAGCAAAGTTTACCCAGTTCCTTATAGGGCATTATCTGTCCTGTCACATTTCCGGCAATAACACTTACAATTGCCCTGGTGTTTTTATTTATCAGCCTTCTGAAATTTTCAACAGTTTCCTCCGGATTGTCAGAAACTTCAGCAATACTGAATGTGCACACGCCTTTTTTTGCAAGTGCATACACAGGTCTTGAGGAAGAATTATGTTCTATCCCGCTGATTATTATATGCCCGCCATGACACATTATTCCCTGTATTGCAAAATTAAGTGCCTGTGTGCAGTTCATTGTAAAAATGACATTTTCTGTTTCTGCCCCGAAAAATTCCGCCACTGTCTGACGTGTATCATAAACCTTCTCCGAAGTCGCCATAGTTATCCTGTGTCCGCCACGTCCGGCATTTCCGCCGTAATGCTTTACAGCATTGAAAACAGCTGCCGCAACTGAAGGCGGTTTCGGAAAGGTTGTTGCCGCATTATCAAAATTTACTGTCATTACGGCATCCCGTTCCTGACAAGCTTTCCATAAGCAATATGATTTTTATTTAAAAGTGCAATCACTATTTTTGCATCTGCATTGACAATTATCATATGCGTACACCCGTTCTCGGAAACATTGGCAGACCTTTTTATCTCACAGGAATATCCCTGGGAGCTGAGAAAACGCTTTGCCTTTATCGCATGAGTAACAGACGGCATAGAGATTGCTGTAACATTCATAGTATCACCCCTTCTCTCTGATGATACTATTATTATATGCGGTATGTCAGAATTTGTTCTTCTTTTCGACAAGAAGAACTGCACAGTGTGCCGCCATTCCCTTTCCTTCTCCGGTGAATCCGAGTCCTTCTTCAGTTGTCGCCTTGACGCTTACCTGTGACACATCACATTTGCAGGCTGCGGCAATATTTTCACGCATCTTTTCAATATGCGGAGCAAGTTTCGGAGCCTGTGCAAGTATAACAGCGTCCATGTTTCCTATAACATATCCGTTTTCTTCAATAAGTCCGTAAACGTGTTCCAGAAGTTTTATGCTGTCAGCACCTTTATACTTCGGGTCATTGTCAGGGAAATGCTTCCCTATATCTCCGAGTGCCAGTGCTCCCAGAAGTCCGTCCATAACAGCGTGTGTCAGAACATCTGCATCAGAATGCCCCAGCAGACCTTTTTCATACGGTATCTCAACACCGCCAAGTATAAGCTTTCTGTTTTCCGTCAGTTTATGCACATCATATCCGTGTCCGATTCTCATTTTGTTTCCTTTCCATTTATCTCGTCAAGCAGCAGCTGAGCGATTTTTATATCTTCAGGTGTTGTTATCTTTATGTTTGTATAGTCCCCGACAGTCATACAGACCTTTATACCGACAGCCTCAATAAGCTGACAGTCATCTGTAAAATCAAGCTCATGTTCCAGAGCAAAATCCACGCCCTCAAAATAAAGACGTCTTTTGAATACCTGCGGAGTCTGTGTTATGTAAAGCGAAGGTCTGTGCGGAGTATCCTCAATAAGACCGTCCCTCACAACTTTTATGGTGTCCTTTACCGGAACGCCAAGAACCGCTCCCCCGAAAACGGAAGCATCCTTAATGGTCTTTTCAATATGTTCAGGTTTTATAAGTGGTCTTGCACCGTCATGAACAGCTATCATCTCAGTATCAGCTGAAATTTTGCGAAGTCCGTTTATAACGCTCTGCTGTCTTGTGCTTCCGCCCTGTGCAAATTCATGAAGCTTTGTTATTCCGAGCTTATCAGCTGTTTTCTGTATTTCCTCTCTGTCCTGCTCACGGCATACCACAACAATGTCTTCTATAATGCCGCATTTCTGAAAAGCTGAAAGAGTACAGCCTATAACATTTGATTCTCCCAGTGGGAGCAGTATTTTATTAACGCCGTTCATACGGCTGGAATTTCCTGCACATACAATTATAGCCGATGTTTTCATTTTATGTTCTCCATTTCCATAGAATGTTAATATTCTAATTTATTATTTTGCGTTCCTGCGATAAACTGGAAGTTATCGTCTTTTCCCATTTTTATCAAAATTCTTTTTTAATGCTTTTTCTGTTGAAATAATAGATCCAATTAAAGGAATAAGTTGAACACCACAGATAATTCCTCCTATACTCCCAACAC
>USJI01000053.1 GCA_900554975.1 uncultured Ruminococcus sp.
CTTTCCAGCAGTAGACGGGATTGCCCCATAGTTGGCCCGTCGCCGAAAAATAGTCGGGCGGAACGCCCGCGACCTTTTCGGGACTTCTGTCGGCGTTCAGTTTGAAAAGCATTTTATTTCTCAGGGATTCAATGAAGACAGAACAATTGAGGAAACACTTGATCTGGGCTGGGCACTGCTTTCATTGCTTCCAAAGAGTGAACTTGACAGAATAGACAGTGAACTGTTAGACAAGAAATATGATCCTGAGGGTGCAAAGGAACGTTTCGGATTATAAGCAGGCGGAGGTTTTCATATGGCGGAACAGGTTTTCCCGACCAAGGGGAATTTGATCAAAGCAAGAAAAACTCTTGCACTTTGCAGGCTGGGTTACGATCTGATGGACAGGAAACGAAATATTCTTATCAGAGAAATGATGCAGCTTATAGACAAGGCTAAATCTTTGAGAGGTTCTATTGAAGATACTTACAAAGAGGCGTATGCGGCTTTGCAGGACGCTAACATTTCTCTTGGAGTAATTGACAAGATAGCGGAAAGTGTTCCGGAGGAAAACGGCATATCCGTTACTTACAGGAGTGTTATGGGCGTTGATATTCCGAATGTTACACTGACAAGAAAGAAAACCAGTGTGCCTTATGGGTTTTATGCAACAAATTCACAGCTTGACAAAGCCTATGTATCATTTTCACAGGTAAAGGATATGACAGTTGTTCTGGCTGAGGTAGATAACAGCATTTATCGTCTTGCAACAGCTATAAAAAAAGCACAGCGAAGAGCTAATGCACTTCAGAATATACTGATACCACGTTATGAAAATATGGTTAAGTATATTGTTGACAGCCTTGAAGAAAAAGAACGTGAGGAATTTTCACGTCTTAAAGTTATTAAAGCATATAAATTGAAAAATACAAAAAAATGACGCTTTTTAAAAGCGTCATTTTTATAAACTGGTCTGATGCAACGAGTCCAGCAGCTGTCATGATTAGAGTCCCAGCAACAAAGCAGCTCATTGTTGATGTCCAGTAATCCATTTCAAATTAAATCTCCAAAGTTTTCACAACACCCTCTTTCCATACAGTAAACTCATCCTCTGGGCTTGAGTTAGATTCACTTAAATCATCATACTCATAACTGGTATCAAGTTTATCAGTTGCAAAATTCATATATACTCTAATCATTGAACAACGGATATCAATTTCCATTCAAGCAATAATGAATCAAATTCAAATTTCCAGTTGTTTCTTCCGTATTTATCAGATGTACCAGTGATTTGCTCACAAATTACAGATAGAGGAGATGAACAAAAGAATCTTGAAAACTTGTATCCCGAAGGAGGTGAAATCCTAGAAACTTCTTTTCCATAATTGTCTATTTTTATTAACTGAGTATCTGTCAAAATAAAATATCCAGGCGATGCTGAGCATAAATCCAGAAAGCCTGAAAAATGTAGAGTGACCAACGAATCAGTGAAAATACTCACATTCCCTAAAGCATTATACCAAATTACATTTTCACCCTTAACAGAAATCACTCTATGAGATGAGCAACCTTCGTTATATATTTCAATAAAAATATAATCGCCAGACATGTAAGCAAATGCCCGTCCAGTAGAATCAATTTTATATTCATATGATACATCGTCGTGTTCCCAATGCATAATATTCGTCGAATTATCTATTGTAATACTCATTTATTCACCTTTTAATCTAAGTCCCAATTCTTTTTTATATTGTTGAGATGTATTGTCCTAAAAATATATGGATATATTGGGAATTTTGATTTTCATTTTAGATGAGCAATACAGAACAGAATTGGGATAATATTATTTAAAGTACATATACAGATTACATTTTATCATTCCGTTATACAGCTTACGTTTTTTATCAGCCTTTCTGCCGAAAAACTTTTCAAATTCCTCATGCGGAGAAATTATGTAGCACGGGTTTTCACTGTCCGGACGGAACACCTCACCCATTTTCCTGTAAAGTTCCTCTGCCTCTCTGATTTCAAGCATTCGCTCGCCATAAGGCGGATTGCATATCGTTATTGCATTCATCGGTCTGTATTCTGAAATATCAGCCTGTTCTATTCTTATGCGTGATTTAACACCCGCTTTAGCCGAGTTGTCAATAGAAAGTCTTACAGATTCTTCATCAATATCAAATCCGAATGCCTTGAACTCTGCTGTTTTATTGACCAGTCCGATAGCCCTTTGTCTTTCACTGCTCCAGATATGCGAATCTATGCAGTCCCATTTTTCAGCAGCAAACTTTCTGTTGATGCAGGGCGGAATATTAAGTGCTTTGAGTGCAGATTCGATAAGAAACGTACCGCTTCCGCAGAACGGGTCGCAGACAACGCTCGAACTTCTCACTCTTGCAAGGTCAACTATTCCTGCGGCAAGCGTTTCCTTTATCGGTGCCGCATTGGAATTTTTTCTGTATCCTCTTTTGTGGAGTCCAACTCCTGATGTGTCAAGATATATGTTAACATTGTTTTTCAGTATGCTGAACTGTATCTGATGCACAGAACCTGTTTCTTCAAACCAGCCTGTATGATACTTTCCCCTGAGCCGTTCAACAGCGGCTTTTTTTATTATAGACTGGCAGTCAGGAACGCTGTGCAGTTCCGAATTAAGGGAATGACCCTTAACAGGAAAAGCGTCCTTCATTCCGATAAAATCTTCAAGGGGAATTCTTTTTACTCCCTGAAAAAGTTCTTCAAAGGTTCTTGCCTGAAACTCAGCAAGTTCTATAAGAACACGTTCAGCAGTCTGAAGGCAGATATTGGCTCTTGCAACCATATCAAATCCGCCCTCAAAGCTTACTCTGCCATCTTTTACTGTTATATTTTCTCCGCCTATTTTTGAAATTTCAAACTTCAGAACACTTTCCAGTCCGAAATGACAAGGACAGGTTATTTTTAATTTTTCTCTCAATGTTAACTCCTTACTGTGCGTCAGGTGCCGGCTCCTGACTTGAATTATCTTCAGCCGGACTGTTCTCCTGACTGCTTGATTCCTCAGAAGATACTTCCGAAGATTCCGATGATTCAGATTCCGGTTCAGAAGATGATTCATCAGCCGGTTTGGTTGTCTTTTCTTCTTCCTTCTTTGGTGCAGACGAATGATTTGTGCAGTATGGTGCATTTGATGATTTCCAGTATCCGGTTATTCCCTTCGGGCAGTAATCCGTTGCAATAAGTCCCGTTGAAGAACACATAGGAGCAGATATTACTGTATCACACTCAGGGAATGAGTTGTCGGATTCAATACTATCAGCATATTCACCGATAATGTTATACCATACTCCTGCTGAAGAAAGTCCGTGATTAAGCTCGTTTTTGGTATCATAGCCTATCCATACTCCGCTTACAAAGTCTTCTGTAAGACCGACAAAGCAGATATCATTCCAGTCTTCAGATGTACCTGTTTTTCCGGCAACTGTTTTATTTGAAAGCTGTGCGGCAGTACCTGTACCATTCTTGATAACTTCCTGCAAAAGGTGATTCATAACACAGGCTGTTTCCGGATCAACTGCTTCGTGCGGATTTCCGTCGTTTGCATATACAACAGTACCATCACCCTTTTCAACCCTGCTGACAATATGAGCTGAACAGTAAATTCCGCCGTTTCCATAAGGCATATACGCATTTACAAGGTTTTCAGGAGAAATACCATATGTCAAAGCACCGATAGTCAGCGGAGCATATGCTATATCCGTTGCTCCTGATTCTGTTGCGTCCACAAGGTCAACATTTAAATTGTTTGTTGCAAATTCAAAAACTGTCTGCGGTGTAAGCTCCTGACAAAGCTGTGCAGGAACAGTATTTCTTGACTGTCTGAGTGCCTCGTAAATAAACATATTTGATCTTCGCCATATATAGTCATAGTTTTCCGGCCACTCCTTGCCATCGACTTTAATAGGCGAATCCTTGTATATACTTCCCCAGTGAATATGGTCGCTGTAAAGTGCAAGACCGTAAGTGGTTATCGGCTTGATACATGAACCCGGCTGTCTTTTCGCCATTGTAGCACGGTTAAATGCAAGTGATTCAGTCTTTTCTCCCACACCGCCGACAACGCTCAGTATATTGCCGTCATAATCCATTGCAATAAATGCCGACTGAGGGAAAATCTGTTCATATTCCCCGTCATCATTTTCATCAGTCCATGTGCTGTTTGAATCAGCGTCCATAAGATTATTCAGGTCTTTATATTTTTCTTCAACATATTTCTGCATATCCCAGTCAACAGTTGTATAAATCTGATAACCGCCACTGTTGATACGTCTTATAGCTTCATCTTCCTCTATGCCATACTGATCCATAAGTACAGCGGCATACTCTCTGAGTGCAGTATCAACAACCCAGTCCGTTGCCTTCTGTTCGTTGAGAAGGTCATCAGCCTCGGCTTCCGGATGTGCTTCCTTGTATTCGTCAGAATCAGTGAAAATCAGCTTTTCATTAAGAGCATCCTGATACTGGTCATAGGAAATAACACCGTTCGAATACATATGTGCAAGAACATTTTCCTGACGATCTCTGTTGGCTTCCTTGCCAGTGTTCACCCATTTTCCGTTATCGTCCTCATATCCTGCAAAAGGATTAAGAGTTTCCGGACTCTTCGGAATTGCTGCCAGACAAGCCGCCTCTGCAATTGAAAGCTCGTCAACGTTTTTTCCGAAATATTTTACAGCTGCAAGCTGAATACCGTTTGTAGGGCCTCCGAAACCGATATAGTTCAGATAGTTTTCAAGAATTTCATCTTTTGAATATTTCTTTTCAAACTGCATCGCTCTGAAAATTTCACGGATTTTTCTTGACGGACTCGGGTCATCATCACCTGTCAGGTTCTTGATAAGCTGCTGTGTTATGGTTGAACCACCCTGCTGTGTGTCATAGATATGCATAAACATATTTGCAAATGCCGCAAATGTACGCTTATAGTCAACACCTTCATGAGAATAAAAACGCTCGTCCTCAATACACACAAAAGCATCTCTGACGTGCTGAGGAATATCCTCGATATCAACAGGTACACGCTGTATCTCATTTGCAACCGCATAAAGCTGTATCAGTTCATCATCAGCATTCTGGGCATAAACAATTGTATTTGCACTGTTTTCCAGTTCCTTTATGGTAACATCTGTTGATTCATCCATAAATTCCAGAACATAAACCGTCATAGCCGTAGCCACGATAGTTCCGGTAATCACCACTACAAGAAATATTGAAAGGAGTGTTGTTCCGAATACTGCCGCTATTTTCTTTGCAAGCTCAAGCTTTGGATTTTTCGGCTTTCTTTTTGGCGGCGGAGCAGTCCGCTTTCTGGTCTGCTGTGCCTGACTTTTCATATGCGTGGTATTTGAAGCATCAGCCGGACGCCTTCTCTGTCCGCTTCGGTAATCACCCGTTCCTGTACCGGTTTTTGCAGTATGATTTGCCGAGCTTCCTCCTGCTGACGATCTTCCTGTATATGCAGCATACGGTGAACGCTGCTGTCTTTTTACAGAAGATGTCCCTGTATTTCCCGATGTACTGCGTGGTCTGCCGTCTTTGTCTTTCGGAGCACCACGTCTGTTATTTCTGTTGTCTGTCATATTGTATTACCTCAATTAAGTTTTGCAATATAAGCACATAACGCTTAAAAAGTCTCCTTACGATAAATGTATGTATACAAAAGCAAACATTTATACATTCTTATTATAACACATTTTAAGCATCGTGTTAAGTGTTTTTTAAAAAATTTAGATGGAATATTTTCAAAAAAATAGTCAATAATAAGGAAAACAAATGAAATCCGTCATGGAGGAACATAAAATGAACAGAAAAATAGCAATTGCAACAATTCTTTCCGGTATGGCGATATCTATGCTTATTATAATTATAACTGTAGCCTATTCTGTCAAAGGACAGCGTGTCCGTGCGGAAAAACTTGCTCTCGAAAGCAGTATTACAGAAACCCAGCCTTTGCAGATAGGATATTATCTGAAAGAATATAACGGAGAGCTTGCCGTTTTCCGCGGAGAAAGTGAAACTCCGTACCGGAAACTCGGGATATCCACAAACGTAATGTCCGATTATGACCGGCAACAGCTTGCGGCAGGAATTTTTGTACAGAGCGAAAAGGAACTCAATTCGCTGATAGAAGATTATACTTCATAAAGAAAAACGCCCGTCCATAAGACGAGCGTTATTTTTATAAAATTTATAAAGCCGTAAATTAAGCCTTGCCAATTGAACCGAAGAGTTCCATCTTTTCCTTAACAGTAGCCTTGATTGCTTCAAAACCAGGAGCGAGGAGTTTTCTTGGGTCAAAGCCCTTACCCTGCTGATCCTTGCCTGCTTCAATGTACTTTCTTGTTGCATCAGCAAATGAAAGCTGGCATTCTGTATTAACATTGATCTTAGCAACGCCAAGTGAGATAGCCTTCTTGATCATATCTTCAGGGATACCTGTACCGCCGTGAAGTACGAGAGGCATATCGCCAACCTTTTCCTTAACTGCTGCAAGAGTTTCAAATGAAAGACCTGCCCAGTTTTCAGGATATTTACCATGAATATTACCGATACCTGCTGCAAGCATTGTAACACCAAGGTCTGCAACTTTCTTACACTCATCAGGATCTGCACACTCACCGGCACCGATAACTCCGTCTTCTTCTCCACCGATTGAACCTACTTCAGCTTCAAGAGAAAGACCAAGAATATTACATGTATTTACTAATTCTGTTGTTTTCTGAACATTTTCATCGATTGGAAGGCTTGAACCATCAAACATGATTGAAGAAAATCCTGCATTGATACAAGCTTTTGCACCTTCAAATGAACCGTGGTCAAGGTGAAGTGCTACAGGAACAGTAATGTCTAATTCCTCAAGCATTCCCTCTACCATACCTACGATTGTTTTATAACCACACA
>USJI01000054.1 GCA_900554975.1 uncultured Ruminococcus sp.
GTGAAGGATCGGCTTTTACAAGTCCGTCAGAAAGGTCAAGTGTTTCCTTCTGATCAAGTAGACTGTTATTTTCAAATATCTGAGAAATCCAGCCGTCAGAATTCTTTTCAGAGCCCTTTAAAAATTCCGGTGACAAAATACTGAATATATCCGTAAACTGTTCCGGAATGATATTTTCTGAAGCGGTCTGCTGTGTATTCTGAAAGAGCTGCGGATCAAAAATCCCGGTCATTTCAGCATTCTGGTTTGTGCCGTTAATCATCATGGAAATAATATCAGCGAATGATATTCCCGATGACATCATCTGTGAAACGGTCATACCCTGTCCGGACTGTCTCAGCGAATTCAGCGATGAAACAAGATTCTGTGAAATCTGTTCTGTTTCCATTGTACTCACCCCCTTTCAATGAAATTATTCTTTACTGCTCCGCCGTCATTTTAAACGAAAGAAATTCTTCTATTGAAGTTTCATTTTCTTTGGCAAGCATATGATTATATTCATTTTTCTGTTCTTCTTTAAGTTTGTCAAGCCCGGAAACATCCTGTGAAAGAGCCACAACACGTCTTCTCTGCTTTTCTATTTTCATATCAGTTATGTTTATCTGATACCTGACTTCGGTTTCCTCACGTTTTATTCCGTCCATCTGCATACTGTAAAACATAAGCTTTGAAGCCGTTGTACCTTTTGCTATCTCTTTCTGTGACTGATTGCTTAAAGCGTCCATATTACAGGCAAGGGTATCAAGACGCTGTTCATACTCATTTTTTTCACGCCTTAAACTCATGAGAATATTTTTTTCAGACTCAAGAATCTGTTTTTTATAATCATGCATTTTCTGCATTGAAAAAACAAACTTTTTCATTTAGCCCTCCTATTATGAAACAATCTCATTCATAATAGCTACTGTATCGTTAAAATCAACCTTCTGATTAACAGGCTGCTGCAAGAATTCATTGATAGCCTGCATTCTCTTGATTGCCTCATCAAGTTCCGGATTAGTTCCGCTTTTGTATGCACCAATTGAAATAAGATCTGCATTTTCCTGATACAGCGACATGATTTTTCGTATCTTTGAAGCATTTGCTTTCTGCTCCGGCGAAGCTATCTCAGACATAAGACGGCTTATGCTCGCCGTAACATCAATAGCAGGATAATGGTTTTTCATGGCAATTTTTCTTGAGAGCATTATATGTCCGTCAATAATGCCCCTGACCGTATCTGAAACCGGTTCATTGGAATCATCGCCCTCTACAAGTACCGTAAAAATACCTGTTATAGAACCTGTTTTGAAGTTTCCGCAGCGTTCAAGAAGCTTTGGCAAAGATGCATATATTGAAGGTGTGTATCCTCTTGCAACAGGAGGTTCACCGATGCTGAGTCCGACTTCACGTTCAGCCATGCAGTAACGTGTAAGCGAATCCATCATAAGAAGAACATCTTTCCCCATATCCTTGAAATATTCGGCAACCGTTGTCGCGGTAAGTGCACATTTTGAACGCATCATAGCCGGCTGGTCAGATGTCGCTATAACGAGAACAGATCTTGCAAGACCCTCAGGGCCAAGATCACGGTTTATAAACTCCATAACCTCTCTGCCACGTTCACCTACAAGTGCGATAACATTTACATCAGCTTTGATGTTTCGTGCAATCATACCCATCAGTGTACTCTTTCCGACACCGCTTCCCGCAAAGATACCCATTCTTTGCCCCTTGCCAATTGTAAGCATTCCGTCAATTGCTTTTATGCCGAATTCAAGCGGCTGTGCAATCGGAGGACGCTCCATAGGATTGGAACGCTTTCCGTTAATGCTGTAAAATGAACCCTGTTCAATCGGGCCTTTTCCGTCTATCGGATTCCCGACAGCATCTATGGCACGGCCAATAAGCGACTCGCTTACATTTATCATAAGCTTTTCATTGGTATTCTCAACAAAGCTACCATATCCAATGCCGTCCATATCAGAATAAGGCATAAGTACAACCTTGCCTTCCTTGAATCCTGCAATTTCAGAAAGTACCACACGTTTATTAAGATTGGAGGACATTCTGCATATATCCCCTATATTTCCAGTTATGCCTGAAGCTTCAACCGTCATTCCGACAATCTGTTCGATCTTGCCGTATGTTTTATAAAAATTATTCATTTTTATGTTACGGCAAAGTTCTGACTGATCAAGGCTGACTTTCATTGCTATCTCCCTTATCCAGATTATCTACAAAATCCTTAAGGTTATGAAGCTGTTCTGAAAGGGTTGCAACAACGATACCGCTTGATGTATTCAGCACACAGGTATCCTTCGGTGCATCATCAGACAAAACAAACTCAATTGTTTTTCCTTCTGTATTAAGCTCTTTTTCCAGCGAATCAATATATCCGGAAAGCTTGCTTGAAACTTCAACCTTAACCCACTTTGCATCTCTTACTGACTTTACAGCGTCCTTTATTACATTATACATCAGAAGGTCATCTTCTTCAATCTTCTGTGATATAACTTTTTCGCATATTGTCAGTGCAAGATGTTTAAGCTCACTGCTGTATTTTTCAAAATAACTGTTCTGTTCGTTCTTTATTTCCTCAACGGACTGTGTAATATAATGTGCCAGATGTTCAAAGAGTTCTGATTTTTCTGCAACTGCGGCATTTTTTCCGTCATTATAAGCGTCCTGCTTTATTTGATCAGACATTGAATGAGCTTCGTTTATAATCCGCTCGCTCTCAGCCTTTGCATCTGCAAGAGTTTTATCTGCCTCAGTTTTAGCATTTTTTATCATCGTATCGCACTTCTGCTGAGCAATTATTTTTTTTCTGCCGATTTCACCGGCACACGCATTTTTGACTTCCTCAGTTATTTCCTTACGAAGATTTTCTATAAGTGCCTGTTCCTTTATCTTCGCCTCGTTTTCATCTTCATCTGAAAATTCCTCAAGTTTGAATTCAATATCCGGAATTTTCACTGTTCCAATGCCTTTTCGGATTTCACCAGGCTTAAAGACTTTATGCAATTATCTCATCCTCTCCGCCCTTTGAAATTACTATTTCACCGGCTTCTTCAAGTCTTCTGATTACAGCAACTATCTTCTGCTGTGCCTCTTCAACATCACGCATACGGACATTATGCAGATACTGCATATCCGTCTGTATTGTTTCTCTCTGTCTTTGAGACATATTGCTGAAAATAACATTTGTAACTTCTTCCGAAGCCGCTTTGAGTGCAATGGTAAGATCTTTTGTATCGATCTCCCTGATAAATGTCTGTATTTCCATATTGTCGAGATATACGATATCGTCGAACACAAACATAAGCTTTTTGATTTCTTCTGCAAGTTCCGGATCTTCGTCCGAAAGTTCCTCGAAAATATATTTTTCCGTTTTTCTGTCAACTCTGTTCATGATTTCAGCTATGTAATTTACGCCGCCGAATTCTGTAACATCAACAGAAGCAATTGCAGAAGCTTTCTTGCTGAGTACTGACTCCACTACACCGATAATCTCAGGTGAGGCTCTGTCCAGATTTGATATTCTTTTAATAACATCGAGCTGTATTTCATTCGGAAGCTCGGAAATTATCTGTGAAGCCTGTTCAGCTCTTGCATACGAAAGAACAATGGCTATTGTCTGTGGGTGTTCATTCTGAATCATCATAAGAAGATTTTTATAATCTATCTTTCTTATGAACTCAAAAGACCTCTTCTTACCTGTTTTCAGAACCTGTTCCATAAGGTATGCCGAACGCTGTGCACCAAACGCCTTGTCAAGAACATCTTTTGCATACGCCTCGCCGCCTTCGGTAACGACTTTCTGTGTAACGCACATATCATAGAAATCTTCCATGATCTGTTTCATATCTTCGGAAGACAAAAGGTCAATTTTTGCAATTTCCCCTGTAATAGCTTCTATTTCGTCCTCACGAAGATATTTATACACTTCCGCCGCACTGTCAACACCCAGAGCTATCATTATCGCCGCAACTTTAGTAGTAGTAGTTATTGTCTGCTGACTATCTGTTTTTGCGGAAGCCATTTTACTCACGCTCCTTCAGCATTGAACGGATAAGAGCGGCTGTAATTTCAGGGTTATTCTTGGCAAACTCTCTTACTTCAAGCTCTGTTGCCTTTTCAGTCTTATTATGTTCTTCAGCGGCTTCTTCAAGAGATTTCTTGTTGTTTTCTTCAATCGTTTCCTGAAGTGATGTAATAGCTGCTTCGCTTTCTTCCTGCTGACGTTTCATCTTCTTCTTCATGTTTCTGAGTATAAGGAATACTGCCAGTACAACAAGAAGGAGAAGTATCAGACCGCATCCGCAAAGAATAAGCACAAGTTTTCCTGTATTGGTGCTGAAGAAACTTCCGCCGTTATTGCTGTCATCAACAACAACAGGGAGTTTATTGCTCTCTCGGCTGTATACTGAAATATTTTCCTCAGGAATATTTGTAGCATTCTTTACAAGCTGAATAACAGCATTTCTTTCGTCACGGGACATATATGCATTTTCTGTTGTTACAACAACTGAAATTGAAGCATTCTTGACTGTTCCCTGTGCCTTTTCAGTCTGTCTGAGAAGATATCCCAGATCATACTGTATATCCCTTTCATAATGCGGGGTATCGTCACTGTTAAGGTTATCTTCTTCCTTATTCTGATAATTAGGAATATCCGTATTGTTTTCCTCGCCGACAACTCCGCCTTTGTTTACAGCATTCTTGTCGGTATCATACTCGACGTGTTCATCAGTCATATATCCCTGTTTTGTATCTTCATCAGGGAGCAGCTGTTTCATTTCTTCTACTACCTTATCGTAGTCGACCTCAACTGTTGCAACTGCATCAACGCCGTCAGGATAGATGTTCTGCAAAATTGCCCTTGCATTTGCTTCATACTGTGCCTTGAGCGTGTTTGAATATTCCATTTTGTCAGCCACATCAATGCCGCTGCTTGTATTGGTTGCCTCAACCTCCTCGGCTGAAAGCAGTTCCTGACCGGTACTGCTGTTGATAACCGTTACATCTTCCGGCTGGAGCTGCTGTGCACTGAATGCAACAAGGTTTTTTACTGCCGAAACATTTTCAGCTGTAAATCCTGCACTGTTTGAAAGTGTAAGCGTAACGCTTGCCTTTGCCTTGTCATTATTTTCCTTCCAGGCATAATCACTGCTCTCAGGGAATGTAATAGTTACGATAGCACCCTGTATACCGTCGATTCTTTTCAGCGTTGTCTGAAGTCTGTCCTGAAGTTCAAACCGCAGCGTCTGTTTTTTCTCAAATTCAGTCATCGTCATACTGAGGTTGTCAAAAAATGTACCGTAAGATGGTGTTGACTGAGGATATCCGAGTTGAGCCAGTTCGTAAACAAGGTTATCCCACTGATCCTTCTTGACCTCTATTTCACCGCCGGAGTTTATCTTGGTTTCAACTCCCTTATTCTGGAGTTCAAGATATACTTCCGTTGATTCCTCATTGGACATTCCCGGAAACAGAACAATCCAGTCAGATGAACCCGAATGATTTAAAAATATCGTAAGTCCCACAGAACCGGCTATTATAACAGCGGCGGCAACAATAATAACAATCTTTATTGTTTTGGTGAAACCCGACCATAATGTTTTTACTTTTTCCCAGAGCTTTTTGAATTTTTCTTTCATTTAATTAAATCATACTCTCCATAAATAAATTTAGAACAAAAATCAAATCTGCATAGACATTATTTCTTTATATGCATTTACAGCTCTCGTTGTCATCTGAACTGTCATTTCAATAGCAGTTGATGCTTTTGTTGCATCCAGCATAGCTGATTCGATATCCGTTGATTCACCTGTTGCAATATCATAGGCACTCTGCAGTGACTGTGATTCAAGATCCTTTACGTTCTGGATTTTGGCTTTCAGAATATCACCAAATGATTCAGAAGCTTCATCTTTTTTTGTTTCAGCGACCTCTTTAAGAGGTGTGATATTTGATGCGGAAAGTTCCGATAATGGTACTATAAACATGATTAATTCTCCTTAATTACTATTTACCGATTTCAAGTGCCTTTGAAGCCATTGCCTTGACAACGGAAAGAGCACTTACATTCGCCTCATACACTCTTGAAGCATCCATAAGGTCAACCTGTTCTTCCGTATTATTTACATTCGGATAATATACATATCCGTCCTCATCAGCATCCGGATGATCCGGATCATAAACAGGCTTGAAATCTTCCTGACTTTCAACGACTTCAGTTACACGGACACCTCCGCCTGTAACTTTTTTCAATGCATCGCTGAATGACTGTTCACGTTCCTGAAAAATAACCTGTTTTCTTCTGTAAGGTTCTCCGCTTTCAGTTCTTGTTGTGTTCTGATTTGCAATATTCTGAAGGATAATATCAGAACGGAATCTTTCAGCTGTAAGTGCGGAACCAATTATATTTATGGAATTTAAAAAAGCCATCGTCAATTACTCCTTCAAATTATTTAAAATTGCTGTTTGTAAGAACATAGCGAAGATCAGACAAAGCCGAATTCATCTTATTGATAATTGCAGATGACTGGAGATATGTACTGTAAAGCTCCAGATTTTCCTTATCAACATCAACATTGTTTCCGTCAACCAGAACTTCTGTTGTATCCGTCTGTGTAACATTCGCTTTGAAGCTGTATTTTGTCTTGCCTTTTTCTTTGGCATCGCTCAGTGCATTTTCAAAACTTATTGATTTATATTTATAATCCGGTGTGTCAATATTTGCAATATTCTGTGTGTGAATCTGCTGTTTCATGCTGAGACCTTTAAGACCGCTTTCCATTGCCTTAAATGCGATAGAGTCAAGGTACATTGTTATTCCTCCCATTTTCATTATAATTACTTATTTAACATTATATCACATTATCCGTCAAAAATCAACCATTTCAGGGAAT
>USJI01000055.1 GCA_900554975.1 uncultured Ruminococcus sp.
ATCTTAGCAAAGACTTTTAGTTCGCTGTTCATTTAATGGATACGCATATATAAGGCTCGAAAGGCAATTAAACTGATTAAGACAACGCAACACCGAATTATACTTCGCCCGTCATTTTACCTTATTCCTCTTCATCATCCGGCTCAGCCGTTTCTTCTATAACCTCGTTTGCCTCTGCCGCCTGAGCATTTTTCTCGTCCTCAGCCAGTTCTTCCTCAGAAGGCTGTTCGATTTCCTCTATCTGTGCTTCTTCATCATGTTCAGCTCTTGTGAATGAAACAACCCTGTCATCGCCGCTTACCTTCATAACTCTTACACCTGCGGCATATCTTCCCATGATTCTTACATCACTGCATCTGATTCTGATAACAACACCGTCTGTAGAAATAATAATAATATCATCTGTCTCATCAACGACCTTTATTCCGCAGACGTTTCCCTTTTCCTCGCTTACGCTGTAATTTTTAAGACCGTATCCGCCTCTGCCCTGAATCCTGTAACTTTCAAGCTCGGTTCTTCTTCCGTATCCCTTGTCAGTTATTGTAAGCAGAGATGCACCCTCTCTTATTCTTGCCATTGATACAACGCAGTCGCCATCTCTTAGCTTAATTGCTTTTACGCCGTGTGCTGAACGTGACAATGCTCTTATCTTATCTTCTTCAAGTCTTATAGCATATCCGTTTCTTGTAGCAACAATAAGCTGTGCATTTCCGTCAGTCATTCTTACTCCCGCAATCTCGTCGCCCTCGTCCAGACCAACAGCAATAAGACCGTTCTTTCTGACGTTCCTGTAGGCTGATAGTGCAGTTCTCTTTATTTTGCCGTTTTTCGTGACCATAACGATATACTTGCCCTCGTCAAAGTCCGAAGTCCTTATCATTGCGGCAATCTTTTCATCTTCACCGAGCGGAAGCAGATTTACAGCATTTACACCTCTTGAAGCCTTTGAACCCTCCGGAACCTCAAAGCATCTGAGCTTGTACATGATGCCCTTGTTTGAGATAAACAGGATATTGTCATGAGTGGAGCATATAAACATTTCGCTTACAAAGTCCTCCTCACGCTGTTTCATGCCGGAAACGCCCCTTCCGCCTCTTTTCTGTGTCTTGTAAACGTCAACAGGCATTCTCTTGATATAGCCTATGTTTGTGTACGCAACAACACAGTCCTCAACAGGGATAAGGTCTTCAATGTCAACTTCTCCGCTGACAGCCTCTATCTGTGTTCTTCTGTCGTCATTGTATTTTCTCTTTATTTCAGCAAGTTCATCTCTGATTATTCTGTGAACCTTGTTTTCATCTGCAAGAATAGCTTCAAATTCAGCAATCTTCTTTTCAAGCTCATCGAGTTCGTCCAGTATCTTCTGTCTTTCCAGACCTGTAAGCTTTCCGAGAGTCATCTGAACAATCGCCTCAGACTGCACCTCTGTAAGACCGAATCTCTCCTGAAGTCTTATCTTTGACTGCGGAATATTTTCAGAAGTCTTACATATTTCAACAACTTCGTCTATGTTGTCCGTTGCAATTACCAGACCTTCAAGGATATGGGCTCTGTTCTTTGCCTTTTTAAGGTCAAACTCAGTACGGCGTCTTATTACCTCCACCTGGAATTTTACATATTCCTCGATAGTCTGTTTCAGTGTAAGAATCTTCGGTTCGCCGTTTACAAGAGCGAGCATATTCACGCCTACTGTGTCCTGAAGCTGTGTGTAAGCAAAAAGCTTGTTCAGAACAATCTGCGGCAAAGCGTCCTTTTTGAGTTCGACAACGATTCTCATTCCGTCTCTGCCGGATTCATCACGGATAAAATGAATACCCTCTATTCTCTTTTCCTTGACAAGGTTCGCCATTGACTCAACAAGTCTTGCCTTATTTACCATGTAAGGGATTTCGTGTATGATTATACACTGTCTGCCCTTGATTTCCTCTATGCTTGTATTTGCACGAAGTTTTATCTTTCCCCTGCCTGTTGCATATGCCGCACGGATTCCCGCACGTCCCATGATAATACCGCCTGTCGGGAAGTCAGGGCCCTTTACATACTGCATAATTTCATCAAGAGTACAGTCAGGATTTTCCATGACAAGGTCGATAGCGTCAATAACTTCGCCGAGATTATGCGGAGGAATATTTGTCGCCATACCGACAGCGATACCCGTAACACCGTTTACAAGCAGGTTCGGGAAACGGCTCGGCAGAACAACAGGTTCCTTGAGCTTGTCATCATAGTTTGTGGTGTAAGGGATAGTATCCTTTGCGATATCGGTCAGCATTTCCCCTGCAATCTTTGACATTCTCGCCTCAGTATAACGGTAAGCAGCCGGAGGGTCGCCGTCAACAGAACCGAAGTTTCCGTGCCCGTCAATAAGCGGATATCTCAGAGAGAACTTCTGTGCCATACGAACCAGAGCGTCATAAACCGATGCGTCACCATGAGGGTGATACTTACCTAGAACTTCGCCGACTGTATATGCACATTTTCTGTAAGGCTTGTCAGCAGTGTTTCCGGCATCGTTCATCGTGTATATAATACGCCTGTGAACAGGTTTCATGCCGTCTCTTACGTCCGGCAAAGCTCTTGCCACGATTACGGACATTGAATATTCAAGGAACGATTTCCGCATCTCCTTGTCAATATCAACGTCCTTTACTTTTGAATTATCAGTATACATTTTCAAACTTCCTTTATTTATTTACTTCGCAAATAAAATTCTTATAGAGCTGATTTCCGAAATGAATATTCATAAGCGTAATTTCTTCTTCTGTAAAATCCTTTTTCGGAATAATATAAAACATGGATTTTTTTATATAAACCATAAAGAAATCATCTTTCTCGACTATTTTCACAGTATTGTTCAGATAAATTTCCGTCTGAGCAATATCTTCTTTCTGCGGGATGTCCCCGAATACCTCCTCATGTTCCGCAACCTCCTGCTCCTCCGGATTTTCCGGTTCAAGAACCGTTCCGATAAGCATTTTATCAGGATAGAGTGTCAGAACATAAACATCATTTTCAATTCCCTTTATGGATTCCATAAGACTTCTTCTGAGCTTTCTCGGATTATACCAGTTTACTCCGGCAAGACCCAGACAGACAAATATCAGAACATATCCGAAAGTTGAGCCGTTTCCCAGAGCGATATTCACAACATTCGCCGCAGCAGCAAGTACCAGCAGAAGTGTCATTATCATATTTCTCGGATAGACAAACTTTTTCTGAAAAGCCCTGAAAGCTTCCCCGAAAAGCTCATAAGGTATCGAATATCTTCTCTTTATCAGAATATCTTCTTCCATTCATTTTCCTTTCTCTTACTTTTTTGAAAAAAAGTAAGCAAAAAACTTTTAATTCGCATTTACTTTGATGATATATTTTACTCTAGGCACGAAAAGCTATTAAACTGAAACTTAAAGAAAAAATTTTAGACGTGACCCATTTTAGAGTTTAGCCAACATAAGGCTCGACCATTTACTGAAATATTTAAGAACTCATCAACTTCTTAAATATCCAGATTTTCCACATACTTAGCATTTGCTTCGATAAATTCCTTTCTCGGAGCAACCTTATCCCCCATAAGGATTGTGAATGTTTCGTCCGCCTTTACAGCGTCCTCCATGTTTATCTTTATCATCGTTCTTGTTTCCGGATTCATGGTTGTTTCCCAGAGCTGTTCAGGGTCCATCTCACCAAGACCTTTGTAACGCTGAACTTCCGGCTTTGTACCGTTTTCCGTTGTAAGTTCCTCAATGAACTCATCTCTCTCCTCATCAGAGAAAGCATATCTTACCTTTTTGCCTCTGAACACCTTGAAAAGCGGAGGCTGAGCGATATATATATTTCCGTTTGTGATAAGCGGACGCATGAATCTGAAGAAAAATGTCAGAAGAAGTGTTCTGATGTGTGAACCGTCGACATCGGCATCCGCCATAATAATAACTTTTCCGTATCTGAGCTTTGATATATCAAAATCCTCGCCTATGCTTGTACCAAGAGCAGTAACAACCGGCTGGAGCTTTTCATTTCCGTAAACCTTGTCGATTCTTGCCTTTTCAACGTTGAGCATCTTTCCCCAGAGCGGAAGTATCGCCTGATAGCGTCTGTCTCTGCCCTCTTTTGCAGAACCTCCCGCAGAATCTCCCTCGACGATGTATATTTCTGTAAGCTCTGTATCATGTTCGGAGCAGTCTGCAAGCTTGCCCGGAAGTGACGCACTTTCCATAGCAGTCTTTCTTCTTGCGGTATCTCTTGCCTTTTTGGCAGCCTCTCTTGCTCTCTGTGCCGCCATGGACTTGTCAAAGATAACCCTTGCGTCCGCAGGATTTTCCTCCAGATAGCACATAAGCTTTTCAGCAACCATTTTTTCGATAAATCCCTTAACTTCCGGATTTCCGAGTCTGCCCTTTGTCTGTCCCTCAAACTCACATTCAGTAAGCTTTACGGAAACTATTGCAGTAAGTCCCTCTCTTACGTCATCTCCGAGAAGTTTTTCGCCGTCTTTCAGGAGGTTGAATTTTTTGCCGTATTCGTTTATAACCTTTGTCAGTGCATTCTTGAAACCTGTTTCGTGCGAACCGCCGTCAATAGTATGGATATTGTTTGCGAATGAAAGTATAACATCGTTGTAGCTGTCGTTATACTGCATAGCGATTTCCGCAAAGGAATCCCCCTGAGTGCCTGAAATGTATATAACCTTGTCTGAAAGTGCGTCCAGACCCTTTGTTTTATGGATATGTTCAACGAACTGTCTTATACCGCCCTCATAGTGCAGTACTTCTGTTTTCGGTTCGTCCTTGTCTCTCAGATCGCTGAATATTATCTTGATTCCGCCGTTCAGGAAAGCCTGTTCTCTCAGACGCTTGAGGAGTACTTCATAATCGTAATGTGTATCTTCAAATATTTCGCCGTCTGCCTTGAACATAACGGAAGTACCTGTTTCCGTTGTATCACCGATTACTTCAAGCGGTTTTGAATAATTTCCTCTTTCAAATCTCTGGAAGTGTATGTGTTTTCCGTCCTTGACCGTAAGTTCCAGCCATTCTGAAAGAGCATTTACAACAGACGCACCTACGCCATGCAGACCGCCGGAAACCTTGTATCCGCCGCCGCCGAACTTGCCGCCCGCATGCAGGATCGTAAATACGACCTCAACCGCCGGAAGACCCGCCTTTTTCTGGATGTCAACCGGAATGCCACGACCGTCATCCTGTACCGTGATCGAATTGTCCGCATTGATCTGCACCTCAATGTGGCTGCAGTATCCAGCGAGCGCCTCGTCCACGGAGTTGTCTACTATCTCATACACCAGGTGATGGAGGCCTCTTACAGATGTGCTGCCTATATACATACCAGGACGCTTTCTGACCGCCTCCAATCCCTCCAATATCTGTATTTGATCTGCACTGTATTCTGAACCCATAGTTCCTCCTTCACTTGCTGTTTTATGTCTGACTAGTTGTCTTGTTTGGACGTTCACAAGTGACCGTCCCGCTCACGACCCGAAAGGTCTTATCTATCTGGAAGCTGTGGCTGATAAAATCATCCAAGCCCGTACAGGTAATGATCGTCTGTATGTGGCGGATGCTGGCGAGCAGATGATCCTGCCGTTTTCCATCTAACTCCGACAAAACATCGTCGAGAAGCAGGATCGGATACTCCTTTTTGATCTTTTTAACCAGCTCAATCTCCGCCAGTTTGAGCGATAATGCCGCCGTCCTCTGCTGTCCCTGTGAACCGAAGCGCCGGATGTCAATTCCGTTGACATAGAAACTTAAGTCATCCCGGTGTGGGCCGACCAGCGTCGTCTTCTGCTTCCGGTCCGCCTCGCGGCTCTTTTTGACTGCCGCTTCCAACTGATCTGCCTCCGTGTTCGGCTCATACTGGATGATGAGTTCTTCCTTTCCACCCGACAATTTCTGATGGATCGGGCAGATCAATTCGTTTAATTCACCGATAAATTCCCGCCGGTACTGGCTCACCTCCCGCCCGTAGGAAGCAAGCTGCATATCCCATATATCCAGCATCTCCTCGTACTCGGGATGGAAAAACAGCTCCTTTAAGAGCTTATTTCGCTGTATCACCACCCGGTTGTACTGCACCAGCGAATGGACGTAGAGCCGGTTTAACTGGCATAATTCCAGATCAATAAAACGGCGCCGATCCGCCGGTCCGTTCTTAATGAGATTCAGATCTTCCGGCGAAAAAAACACCACATTAACAATGCCGAAAAGCTCGCTCGCCCGCCGGATCGGAATCCCGTTGACCGCCACGCCCTTCGTCTTATTTTTCTTTAGATGCATGTCAATCCGGTACGGCACATCGTCCTTGCGAAGCTGCATCTTGATGTGGGACTCGTCCTCTCCGAATTCGATGATCTCCCTGTCCTTGCTGCCGCGGTGTGACTTGGTCGTCGCACACACGTAGACCGCTTCAAGGATATTGGTTTTACCCTGCGCGTTGTCCCCGTAGAGAACATTCGTCCCCGGATCAAAATCCATATGTAATTCCCCGTAATTGCGGTAATTTTTGAGTTCGATCGATTCGATAAACATGAAACCATCCTTTATTTGGTGATTGTTACGGTCTCTCCGTCATACTCGACTTTGTCCCCGTCGTAAAGCTTCTTGCCGCGCTGCATCTCCACCGCGCCATTGACCTTCACAAGCCCGTCCTGAATCGCAAATTTAGCATCCACGCCGGACTCTACCAGACCAGCTGCCTTAAGCGCCTGACCCAGTTTTATAAATTCATCTCTCAGTTTTATCTCCATCTTATTTCAGATCCTTTCTGTCACTGTCTGCCTGCACCCGCCTTGTCTAAAAATGGCAGGTTAGATCGCTGCCGCATTGAAATTGACC
>USJI01000056.1 GCA_900554975.1 uncultured Ruminococcus sp.
TATCGAAAGTATGATTGTTATAATCGCCGTAATTACTATGAATTCTATTCTTGGTACTGTCCAGACGGTCAGGGCGGAGAAATCGCTCAACAGTCTGAAAAAGCTTTCCGCACCGAACGCCAAGGTTATCCGTGACGGAAAAACGGTTGTGATACCGTCTGACGAAGTTACGAAAGGTGATATTGTTTCGCTTGAAGCAGGGGATTACGTCTGTGCGGATGGCAGAATAATTGAAAATGCAAGTCTGAAAGTAAATGAAAGTGCCCTTACAGGCGAGAGCCTGAGCGTGGAAAAAAGTGATGAAACTCTTGAGGGTGAACTTCCTCTTGCAGACAGAACGAACATGGTTCATTCCGGAACATTTGTAACATATGGCAGAGCGAAATTTGTCGTTACAGATATCGGAATGGATACAGAAGTCGGCAAAATTGCCGGACTTATCAATTCAGCTGAGGAGAGAAAAACTCCGCTTCAGGTAAATCTTGACAACTTTGGAAAGAAGCTTTCAATCGGGATTATGGTTATCTGTGCCATTGTTTTCGGACTAAGCGTATTCCGTGGTGAGGACATCATGAATGCTTTCCTTTTTGCAGTCGCACTGGCTGTTGCGGCGATTCCGGAAGCTCTCAGCTCAATTGTTACAATTGTCTTATCTTTTGGTACGCAGAAGATGTCAAAGGAAAATGCAATTATAAGAAAGCTTCAGGCTGTTGAGGGTCTGGGAAGTGTTTCTGTTATATGCTCTGACAAGACAGGAACTCTCACACAGAACAAAATGACAGTCAAGAAAATATATGCATCCGGAAAGATAATCGACAGTGATAAATGTGATTTTACTGACAATGAGCAGAAAAGACTTGTTCTGACAGGAATATTGTGTAACGATTCGGTCTGTCGTGACGGAACGGAGATAGGTGATCCGACCGAAACTGCTCTTGTAAATTTTGGCTTGAAGTACAGCTTCAGCTTTGAACGCATAAGAGAAAAATATCCACGTCTTGCAGAAATTCCGTTTGATTCAGACAGAAAGCTCATGTCAACAGTTCATGATGTCAACGGAAAGCTGACAATGATTACGAAGGGTGCGGTAGACGTTCTCCTCGGAAGAATGAACCTTACGTCTCAGGAAAAAGATGACATAACTGCCGCAGCTGAGGAAATGTCCGCTCATGGACTGAGAATTCTGGCTTTTGCATATAAGGAAATCAGTAGTACAGAAATTTCGCTTTCAGATGAAAATAATCTGGAATTTATGGGACTTGTCGCTATGATGGACCCTCCGAGAGAGGAATCGAAACAGGCTGTTGCTGAATGTATCGGTGCTGGAATAAAGCCTGTAATGATAACAGGTGACCATAAGGTTACAGCCGCAGCAATTGCAAAGGAAATCGGAATATTAAAGGATATTTCAGAAGCAGCCGAGGGAAGCGAAATTGACGACCTGACAGATGAACAGCTCAGGGAATATGTTCCTACAAAGTCGGTTTATGCAAGAGTTTCGCCGGAACATAAAATTCGAATCGTAAAAGCATGGCAGGACAGGGGAAATATTGTTGCCATGACAGGTGACGGTGTAAATGATGCTCCTGCACTGAAACAGGCTGATATTGGTGTAGCTATGGGCATAACGGGAACAGAGGTTTCCAAAGATGCCGCATCAATGGTTCTGGCTGATGACAATTTTGCAACTATTGTTAAGGCAGTTAATAACGGAAGAAATATTTATGCAAATATAAAGCGTTCGATACAGTTCCTTCTGTCGGGAAATACAGCGGCTATTCTGGTGGTACTTTTTGCCTCACTTGCAGCACTTCCTGTTCCGTTTGCGGCAGTTCATCTTCTGTTTATAAATCTTCTTACGGATTCACTTCCTGCAATTGCTCTCGGACTTGAACCGCATACGCATGATGTCATGAAGGAGAAACCACGTCCGGTAAACCAGTCGATTCTCACAGGACAGTTCATTCTTAACATCTTTTCCGAGGGAATAATTATTGCAGCAGCGGCAACAGTATGTTTCCTTTTCGGACTGAAAACAGATGCTGCAACAGCAAGTTCCATGGCGTTTGCAAGTATATGCCTTTCAAGACTTATCCACGGATTCAACTGCAAGTCGGAAAGACCTGTTCTGTTTACAAAGAAATTCTTTGATAATAAGTATATTTTTGCGGCACTTGCGGTTGGACTCATACTTCTTTCGCTTGTTATCTTCGTTCCTGCACTTGCCGAGATGTTCAAAGTTGTCGATCTGAGCCTTACACAGCTTGGTATTATCGGCGGAACATCGATAGGTACACTTGTTCTTATACAGCTGCTGAAACTCATCAAAATGACAATTAAGAAAAAATAATGACGGAATAATGTTGAATGATTGAGTCAACACAAAATGCTCTTGTGATTTGAATTCGTATTTAAGCAATAATATTATAATAAGCTTCACTATTAAAGTTCAATCCCTAAGTGACCAAGTCTTTCAATATATCTAATACCTAAAAGGGCAGTCATAACGGCTGTCTCTTGTTTTATTGAGTTGACAACCAAGGTGCTGTTTGCTGTCACCACAGGCAGGACAGTCTGCACGATATTGTTCGCCGTTATGCTTGACATTTCCGAAATGTATCAGAATTTGTGTAAGTTCCATTAAACTTACCCCCTTTCACCTATGGGCAGAAACAGGGGATTTTTTGCATACTTTTATGCAATTAGGGCGGAAGTTTTCCGGATTTTGTAGACCTGCACAAAATGGAAGGTGGGAATAGGGAGTTCTTTAGTACACATGGAACAGTAGGCAAAACGGCAAAAACAAAACGCTGAATACATTACTCAAACTTTGTACATGAGAGGGGAGTGGGAGTTTTTTGGTACAGGTGTTGTAGCGGGGAATTTTGGGCAAAAAAATAACGCCCTCTGAATTACTTCAAAGGACGCATTAGCTTTGGTGCGCCAGGAGGGACTCGAACCCCCGACCTACTGGTTCGTAGTTATAAAAAATGCTTTTTGTACCTTTCAGCAATCTTTTGTAAACGCCGTATCTATGCGGTTTATAGGCACTTTTCTTTTTACTGCTTTTAATAGCTTACAGCGCACTTTTAAAGCAATGGCGCACTAATGGCACACTCGCAGCGCACCAAATTATAAGCCGTAAACAGCCCAAGAGAAATATACTGTCCCAGACGAAGAAGAATCCTAGATAATCCTAGAGAAATGCCCGAAGCGGTCGGGAAGCGGTCGAGAATTCCCCTGTGAACAAAGAGCGAACAAAGAGAACTCCGCAAAATTGCGGAGATGAAAGAAGAGTAACATTGCTGAGATAAAAGCAAAGGCTGTTGACAAACCTGCACAGGGTGGTATAATAAAGGTAGACAAAGTTTTTGAGGGACATAGTGGAACACCAAAAAAATATAAACCAAATACAGTAGCAGATCATGCAACTGATGATGGCAAAATCGATAAAAGAACGTTCTATGGGAATGATGCTTTAAAGGAAAAAGATATACATACTACTGATCACAATCAACCCAAACACCATAATTATGGCAATCATGGCGAACATGCTCATGATTATGAATGGGATGAAGAAGGAAGACTGAAAAATAAGACAACAAGAGAGTTAACGGAAAAGGAACGAAAGGAGAACAGTGATATTTTATGAAAAAGGATGAAATAAAAAAAATAATATCTGAGTGTTGCAATGATCTAATCTTTATTTATGACAACAAGAATGCCATTATTACTTCTACTGTTAGTAACTACGTTCCGACTTTTGAAGCAACATATAATGGTAAATCAAAAAAATACAATGATGTAGATGATGTTATGTCGGATAAATTTTATAATGGCAAATCTGTTTCGGATTTATCAGATATGGGCATTGTTACATTTACCTGTGCGTAGGCATATTATTTAAAGAATACTTACTTTAACCGCCCGTAAAAAGGCGGTTTTCTTATGCCTTGAACAATCTCAAAAAGCACTTTATTTAGCTGTATAGTAACCGCCAACCAGACCAGCGGGCAAAAAAATGAGCCGAGATCAACCTCGGCTCAAATCCCGTATTCGGTTCATCACAATGAATTGCAGTGAGTTACTGTGAATTACTGTGCGGTGAAATACTGTCAGTTACTATGAAATACTGTGGATGAGAAGCTGTCACTTAACCTCAGCCATGTTTTCAACGATCTGATGATATGTTCTGTGGCAGGTTTCAGGCAGAGTAGCACTCCACGGCATGATGCTGTCAAGCTGTTCTTCTGAAGGTGTTTTGCCCCATGAAGGGAGAACAAGCATCAGATACGAGAGATAACCAAACACATTCAGTCCGTTTCGCTTGGCTGTTTCGATCACGCTCATGAAGAGAGCGCTCGCATCTGCACCCTTATCCGTCGCGGAAAAGAGAAAATTCTTACGGTCGATCACAAAAGGCTTAACGGTGCGTTCTGCAAGATTATTTGTCATTTCCACTTCGGGATGATCTAAAAACAGAAGGAGCTTGTCTTTCTGATTCAGGGCATAGGTGACCGCCGCGCCAAGGTGTGAACCTTTACTCGGTCTGAGCGTTCCGATGAAGTTGTAGAATTCTTCTATGATCGGTCTTACCTCTTTCTGCCGCATCTCCAATATCTTTTCCGGCGGGACGTTTGCTTTTCTTGCTTCACGCTCCAAGGCAAATGCTCTGTCGATGATCTCGACAGCTTTTGCCGCTTTGCTGTTTTTATCATTTTCAGGTATGCTGTCCACAAACTTGCGGCGAGCGTGCGACCAGCAGCCTGCGTGCAGATAGTCTCCCGAACCATAGGACTGAAGCCCATCGGTCTGCACAATACCATCATAACTGCCGAGAAGTTCCTCCGCAGTCACCTTTGAACGGCTGTCCCGATACGTGTAGATCGCGATCAGAAGCTTTGCTGACGCTCCTGTGCAGACCACCCACATCTGTCCCAGCTTTTTCACAGGCTTTCCCTGTATTTTCAGGACACGCAGCGTGGTTTCATCGGCATTCAGAACAGGCTCAAGATAGGCGTATTTCCAGAAGTGTGCTACAACAGACTTCAGCCATTCTGAAGCTTTGATGATCCAGTTTGCAAGCGATGTGCGGTTCAGGTAGATTCCCTGCATCTTGAAGTGCTGTTCCATACGGTAAAGCGGTTCGCCAAGCAGATATTTCGCCTCAGCGATATATGCGATCAGCTCTGCTTCCGGCAGACCTCTCGGAATGACAGGCGCAGGAGTCAGATTCGGAGCCTTCACAATATTCGCCTTATCTCCGTGCTTATCGCAGTGTTCACATTTGTAGACCTCACGAAAGTATGTGATTTTAAAGATCTTCGCAGGGATCATGCAGAGCCGTGTGGTGATGTATTCTTTTGAAAACGGCACGAGCTTACTGCCGCAGACCGCACATTTTCTCTGATCTTCGGGAAGTGTATGCACGATTTCTTTCGTTTCAAGATCACCACGCAGTTCATTTCTTCCCCGATGCTTTCAGGTTTTCTTCGATTTTTTTGTGATGGAATCCTCGGTAGGCTCAGCGGCAGAAAGATTTGAAAATTCTTCCGCTTCGTTGAACACATTACCATCCAGATCCATTTGTCCGTTGCAGATGAATTTCGATTTCTCGCTTTTTTGTCCGAAGAGCATCTTGTTCCGTTTGAGTATCTGCTCTTCCAGATGCTCGATGTGAAGAGCCTGATCTTCGTTCGATTTTTTCAGCTCATCATTTTCTTTTTCAAGCTCAGAGCACTTCTGCACAGCGGCTTCATATGCTGCTTTCAGTTCTTCGTATGTCATAGCAAAAGCACTCCTTTCCCTGAAATTCCAGACGGTTCATGATACTCTGATTATACCATGATTTGCCCGATCTTTTAAGAAAAAGAGTGCCATTGAAGCATAGAAATATTGTCCACATTACTGTATATTTTCATCGTGGAAAAGTCAGCATATATCCACACCGCCGACTACTTTTTTGATTGCCTTTGGCTGGTCAATCGACAACCCCTGCGTGAGCCAGATGAATTGTTCACGGGTAATATTCCTGACTTCCTGCTCATTGCGCGGCCAGGAGAATTTTCCGTCTTCAAGACGTTTATACAGCAGCAGAAAGCCGTCATCTTCCCATAAAAGCACCTTCATACGATCTCTGCGCCTGCCGCAGAACAGAAACGCGCTGCTTGCGAACAGGTCAAGCTGAAACTGCTGTTGTACAAGTGCTGCCAGCCCGTCAATGGACTTCCGCATATCCGTATGTCCGCATACGATGTAGATATTGTCAGCAGTTAAGTCTTTCAGCATTCTTTCAGACCTCTCAGCAGCGTAAGCAGAAGCCTCTCGGATATATCTGCTGGCATTTCGACCTCGATCCCGTCTTTACGGACGATCATCTTTTGTGGGAAAGCTGGTTCTGCCTTCTCTGGCTCAGCACCGCTTGCAATACATTGTGTTTTCATGGTAGCTGTAGTACAGGTGACGCTTTGAGAAACACTCAGCGGTACGATCTGCTGCAAGGGCAATCCAGCTCGTTTCAGCAGTTCTTTTCTCACCACATTCAGACGTGAGTAGTATGTGTGCTGGCTGATACCTTTTTCCTTGCACCACGCTGTTACAGTCATACCGCTGCTTTGGCATTAGCACTCTCTTTTGATGTACTGCTGTAAAACGCTTTGCGTATTGGCGTACCGTCAAAATTATGACCGACAGTTGCTTTATAAACATACATTCCGCTTGAGTGCGTTGGCTTATCTTTTTTAGGTCTGCCCATGGTATCCTCCTATTGACAAACCACTGCTATTATGCTATAATAACAGTGGTCTTAATCATCA
>USJI01000057.1 GCA_900554975.1 uncultured Ruminococcus sp.
ACCTTTGGCAATGATGATGCTATGCAGAAAAAATGGAAAGCTTTCTGCAAGAAGATTGACACCAAAACGGATGATTTCAATGCGGTGCTGAGAACTATAAAAAAGTTTTTAACAGAACCGTACAAAGCTGCAGTTGCTGATATAAAATACACTAAAATTTGGTTAGCTAATAACAATAGCTGGATACAGGGAGGAAATGACAATGACTAAAACTCAATCTGTCGAACCTAATATTGCTGATTTAGCAAATGGATGGCTTAAATCTTATAAGCTTGATTATCCCGACATTTGATCATCTCATTTTGCCAAGCGATAATGTCTTTGGGCTGGATCGAGTTCATTTTCCGCTTGGCGAAGTAGGGAAGCAGTTTGGTGCGGATGATATGCTCCTTGGTGTGCCATGTGTTGTCTTTATAGCGATAGGTACCAGTCGGTCAACGATTGTCGGTATTCCCAAAGGTCTGGTTTTCCCGTTGGGCTTTGGAATTTCTACACGCTTAACGGGCTTGGGCTTGTAGAATTTGAATTTTCTCTGAATTATCTCAACCAGTTTCTCTGTGGACAACCTTTCTATATCCTTTATACTCAGCTTGTCCACTCCGCTTGTATAACTGCCCGAATTGCGCTTGATGTTTCTATACGCAAGCCTTATATTTTCCTCCGAGGATATAACTCCCATGAGATTTGTGAAAACGTCACCTTGTTTGCTTTTAGCGTATAATTCATCAAAGCAATCCTGCAAATCGTAATATTCCGAATGCCTTAGTTTCTTTTGCTTTGTCATAGGCAACTCCCCCTTTCGGGATTGTTTTTCTCGGATAAAATCCTAATCTTACTCGAAGCTATGAATTTTAATACCTATGATTACTTTTGTAATATTGACTTGTGGCTGTCCCTCCGTTTTCCATTACAGAAAACATCATCGGTAGTGCCACTACTTTGCCCACAATTAAAGCGGCTTATTATTCTTCGTCCGCACCGCATACTACGTACTGTAGGCTGCCACGTTCCGATAATCTTATCTTTACATATGCACTTAGGCGTCTGCTATGAGCCTGACAGCTTGGCAGTGCCTGTAACACTGCAAGGCATTTCATACATTTGACTTTTACTTTACCCCACTGTCACCATATGAAAACAGTCTGCACATTTCTATGCAGCAGAAATATAGACCCGTACATTCGCAGTTTTGTCGGACGTTCCCGTCATTCTCGCCATATACATTTTATAGACCCCCGACCTATAGGATACGCCGTTCACCTCTGAACAGCTTTCGTTCCGCTTGCACGGATTACGGTATCTCTCAGCCGACTTCACCGAGCTTCTGACCATTCCAATTTCTCAAAATCGCCAGTCGGAGTATCAGGGGGAGCGTTTCAAGGCGTTACCCTCTCATTCCACTCCTCGGATTATCAGTTCTCCTAATCAGAAAACTTTCACGTTCTCTTTTTAGTGCCTAACCTCTTCAGTTAGGAACGTGTCGCACCAGACGTTTCTTCATGTCCTCGAAGTATATCTCCGAGAAACTCTCGAAGGTCATATCAAGGCTGGATTCCGTCTTATTCATCTGCTCACGCTCCCACGCCTGAGCTTCCTTCTTTGTGGAGAAGCCACGCTTCTGTGTCTGTTTACGTTCTCCACGGCTGTCAGTGTAGCGGTAGATCACACGCCACTTGCTGCCGTCCTTATAGACTGACATTGTATCACTTCCTTTCGGTGTCCTCAGCAGAACCGCCGTAGCAAGTCCTTTCGAGGAAGTATTGTCTGTTCACTCTGCCTGAGATCGTAATGTATCCCTTGGCTTCAAGCTCCTTGTTGAGCTTCTGCACGATCTTATAAGCATAGGACTTGGATACATCAAGCTCCTTGGCAACATCTTCTACTCTCATAAAATTTTTATCTGTCATTAAGAGTATCTCCTTTCTCTGACTTAACTCTAAATCGTTAAGCTCTAATTTTATTATACTAAACATATGCAGTTATGTCAAGTGCAAAATTACTAAACATTTTTATTTCTACTATCTTGACAAACGCTAAGCATATATGTTATAATTGATTTGTGAAATATGGCAGCGCAGATTGTCTGCCGTTTGAAAATGGAGGACAACAATATGGCAATAGGTGAGAGAATCAGGTTTATCAGAAACCTCAGAGGTATGACACAGAAGTTCCTTGGCTTGCAGGTCGGCTTCTCGGAACGGACAGCCGATATTCGTATGGCGCAGTATGAATCGGGTTCGAGAACGCCCAAAGCTGACCTTGTAGAGCTGCTTGCCGATGCACTTGACGTATCGACCGAAGCTCTGAACGTTCCAAACATCGACAGTTACACCGGGCTTATGCACACGCTGTTTGCGTTAGAGGATTTATACGGTTTCAAGATCGACCGTCTGGACGGTGAGATCTGTATCCGCATCAACAGGCAGAACGGCTCGACCTTTGCGAAGATGACCGGTCTGCTCGAACCATGGGAGGAAATGGCTCAGAGATACCGTAATGGGGAGATCAGCCGTGAGGAGTATGACCAGTGGAGGTATAGGTATCCGAGGTCGGAGACGGAGAGAATAAAACTTAATTCAAAAAGCAGTGAGGAGTAAATATGTTTGGAACCGTTATAATTGATGCCTATACAAAAGATGAAACAGAAGCACTTGCATATGCAATAGATGATATATGTTGCCCTAGCGATAATTACGGATGGGCTTCAGCAGGAATCTACTGTTTTTGGGATTATAATACTCATGAAGTCTTGTACATTGGGTTAGCCAGCGATTTATATGAACGCTTTAGACAACATAATGGTTTGTTACCTATGCAGAACGAAGGATGTAAATACGAACAAATCCAAGAATACTTTATGTCTCATACAAAGCTCGGTTATTCTATTTTTGTTCAATCACCGTTATCACAACCTATTGTTCATAGAAATAAAGATTACTATGAACAATTTGCCGCAGAGAACCACGTCGATTTGAAGAATTATACAACCGAACAAGGAATTAAAGATATAAAAAGAGTTGAAGGTATCCTGATTGAGGCATATAGAAAAAGTTACGGACACTTTCCAAAATGGAATAAGGTAGGAGGTTCAATAGAAGGACAACAGCGTGTAATGAAACATAATATAAATATTGTGAAAAGCTTTAGCAATCCTCAATTGTTTGAGATGAATCCAATTGTTTCAAGGTCAACTATTAGAGAACTATCAGATAATCCAACATATGAAGGCTTTGAGAGTTTTCTTCATGCTGTTAGAATGTGCGTGTTATTATTTGGAATGGATTATTATGAAGCCCTAAAGTTCCATAATGAGCATGATTCATCTGGTTGGTATCATCGAATGTGTTCCGAAGGATATATGAATAAAAAACTTATAGTATAACAAAAAGAGCTATCCGATTCAAATACGAATCAGATAGCTCTTATCTTTTCAGACAATTATTTTATCACTGTTGCCGATAATCGAGAAATGTTGCCAAAACGTTGCCATGATAACGATTTGATAACGGCTTTTGGCGTGTTTATGCCCTATTTTTCGGGGTGTTTTTTATTCCCACTCAATCGATGCCGGTGGCTTTGTAGTAATATCGTAAACAACTCTGTTAACATTCTTTACTTCATTGACAATTCTTGCAGAAATTTTTTCAAGAACATCATATGGAATTCTTGCAAAATCAGCTGTCATAAAGTCTGTTGTTGTAACGCCTCTGAGTGCAAGCACATAATCATAAGTTCTTGCATCACCCATAACTCCGACAGTTCTTGCATTTGTGAGAACTGCAAAATACTGATGAATATCTCTGTCCATGCCTGCCTTTGCAATCTCTTCACGGAAAATGTAATCAGCATCCTGAAGAATACTTACCTTTCTCTCATCAAGTTCGCCGATAATTCTGATTGCCAGACCAGGACCCGGGAACGGCTGACGGTTTACAAGTGCATCAGGAAGTCCGAGTTCTTTTCCGAGTGCCCTTACTTCATCTTTGAAAAGAAGTCTGAGAGGTTCAATAATTTCCTTGAAATCAACATGGTCAGGAAGTCCGCCTACATTGTGATGTGACTTAATAACAGCCGCTTCATCATCATCGCCGCTTTCGATTACGTCCGGGTAAATAGTACCCTGAACAAGATAATCAACAGCTCCGATTTTTTTAGCTTCTTTTTCAAATACGTTTATAAACTCAGCACCAATAATTTTTCTTTTCTTTTCAGGGTCTGAAACTCCTCTGAGTTTATCCATGAAGTATTCCGATGCATCGACTCTTACAAAATTTATATCCCAGTCAGCAAAAGCCTTTTCAACTTCATCGCCTTCATTTTTTCTGAGGAAACCATGGTCAACAAAAATACTTGTAACCTGACTTCCGACTGCCTTTGAAAGAAGTGCAGCAGCAACAGAACTGTCAACACCGCCGGAAAGAGCAAGCAGAACCTTCTTGTCGCCAACCTTCTGACGAATGTCAGCAATGGCTGTTTTAGCATAGTTTTCCATAGACCAGTCGCCTGTAAATCCACAGACCTTTTTAAGGAAAGCATCTATCATGTCAACACCGTTTTCAGTGTGGTTAACTTCCGGGTGGAACTGTATTCCGTAAAGCTTCTTTTCTTTGTTTTCCATTGCAGCAACAGGACAATGCTCGCTGTGTGCAGTTGCTTTAAATCCCTCAGGCAGTTCTGAAATATGGTCTGTATGGCTCATCCATGAAATTGCCTTCTGCGGCATATTTTCAAAAAGGACACATGAGCTGTCATATTCAGTTTCAGTTTTTCCGTATTCACGAAGATCTGCTGTTTTAACAGTTCCTCCGAGAGTATATGCCATAAGCTGACAGCCGTAGCAAATTCCCAGTACAGGAACTCCAAGTTCAAAAATCTCCTTGTCTATCTTCGGAGCATTTTCTGCATAAACGCTGTTAGGGCCGCCTGTAAAAATAATTCCCGAAGGTTTTCTTTTCTTTATCTCCTCAATCGGAGTCTTACGGCTTATAACTTCACAGTATACACCGCATTCACGAACTCTTCTTGCGATAAGCTGATTATACTGACCGCCGAAGTTCAAAATTAAACAAAGCTGATGATTCATTTCTAACTCCTATCTTTAGTAATGTTAACAAACTATAATTATAATTATGCCATTTTTCCACGAAAAAAGCAATAGTTTTTAAATTATTTAAATTATTTGCATTTTAAAATGTCTTTTACGATTTCACCTGCAATAATAAGTCCGGCAACGGAAGGCACAAACGAAACGCTGCCGATTGTTTTTCTGTTTCCGCCGGTTTCTTCGCTTTCTTCCTTGTGCGGACAAGGCTGTTCCGTTGAATAAACAACTTTAAGCTTTTTTACATTTCTTTTACGCAGCTCATATCTAAGCACTTTCGCCAGCGGGCACATCTGTGTCTTGTTTATATCTGTCACAACAAGTTTTGTAGGATCAAGTTTGTTTCCTGTTCCCATAGATGATATTATCGGTACACCGAGTCTGTAAGCATTTTCAATAAGTGAAACCTTTGCCCTGACGCTGTCTATTGCATCTGCAATGTAATCAAAGCCGGAAAGTTCAACCTCACTGCCGGTATAAAAGCAGTCATATGTCTGTATTTCCAGTTTCGGATTGATATCAAGAAGTCTTTCTCTTGCCGCATCAACCTTGAGTCTGTCCATGGTGGAATGCAGAGCAATAAGCTGGCGGTTTATATTGGTTATATTTACTGTATCATTGTCAATAAGCGTTATTTTTCCGATTCCGCTCCTGACAAGTCCCTCGGCAATATAAGAACCCACACCGCCGACACCGAAAACAGCAACAGAACTGTTTTTCAGCTTTTCAACTCCGTCTTTTCCAAGAAGAAGTTCTGTTCTTGAAAATTCATTAAGCATTATCTTTCCTCACTGTCAGTTTATTCATAGTCGTAGAACATTCTGTATTTTTTATCGTTATGTGCATAACAGCTCAGGACAAATCCTATTGCAATATACATACTCAGCAAAGCTGTACCTCCGGCACTGAAAAACGGAAGCGGAATACCGATAACCGGCATTACTTTCAGAACCATTCCTATATTCATAAAGCAGTGGGTAAATATCATTGCAAAAGTTCCCAAACAGATAAGCTTTCCCATAAGATCCATTGTGTTACGGCTGTCATTTAATATTTTTATGCATATATAAGCCAGAACTACAACAGCGGCTATTGCACCGACAAACCCCAGAACCTGTCCCAGATAGGAAAAGATAAAGTCATTATGCATTTCCGGAACGGTTACATAGTCCTTTGTGAAAAGTCCCTTTCCAAAAAGTCCGCCCGAACCCAGAGCCGCAAGACCAAGGTTCTGCTGATATTCCAGTCCCATAGGATCAGTTCCCGGATGAATAAGAACAAGTATACGCTTTTTATGGAGTGACTGCAAACCGTAATTCCAGATAAGGTACATTGCAGGAGGAGTTACCAGAATTGCCGCTATTATATACTTTATTGAAAGTCCTGCTGAAAAGAGCATTACCACAAACATAATAAGAAATACAATTGCTGTTCCGTAGTCACCCTGAAGTGCAACCAGTCCGACAGGCACTGCACCATGAACGATAATCAGAAGGAGGTGCAGAGGGTGGTTTATATTTTCGGCATCTTTCGACAAATGAAAAGCAAACGTGAGTATAAATGCAAGTTTCAGAAACTCGGAAGGCTGAAGTGTCGTAAATCCGAGATTGAGCCATGCTCTGTCATCGGCTCCGGCTCGCTGGAGTCCAAGTCCTGTAAAGGTCAGAAGAACCAGTGCAACCGCTGCAGGAGCGTAAATAAACC
>USJI01000058.1 GCA_900554975.1 uncultured Ruminococcus sp.
AAGCGGAAATGGTGATTTCATCAAAGGGCATTACAAACTGTGCAGCGGAATATACGGAAACTTCCATACCGTCAGCAGAGGAAATTCCTTTTGAGAATCCTGTTAACTCCGGAGCAGAACTGGTTGAAGCCTGTGGAATATATATAGAGGACGAATTTGTCGGAGCTGTTGTTGACGGAGAAAATATACAACAGGAACTTGAAGTTATAATTGACGGATATCTTGAAAGTGACAATGTTATCGAAGCTTCATATACAATTGAACCGGACCTGAAACAGGGAATTTACCGTTCTGAAACGCTTGTTGACGAATCGGATATGAAAGATTTTCTGACGGGCGAAAAGGAAGTCCTGACCGAATATACTGCCGAAAAAGAGGACACTCCTGAAAAAATAGCAGAGGATTTCGGCATGAGCGTGGACGAGGTGAAGGAACTTAATCCGGAAATAGATAAGGAAATCGAGGACGGAAGTCAGGTTAAAATAAAGGAAAAGGTTTCGGTTCTGCCTGTTAAATATGTCTGTGAGGAAAAGGAAGAGGAGGTCATTGAACTTGACACATATTCCTATAACGATTCAGATGAACTCGTTTCAGAGGGGATAAGAGGCAGGAAGATGAGTACCTATCAGGTTACCTATATAGACGGAACGGAAATTTCACGAAAGCTTACAGATTCCCGTACAGTTGAATTTCCTTCGGAAGAAGATACAGATAATATGCAGGAGGACTTATATTCTGAAAGCGTACCTGACACTGCTGAGATATTTTCAGGTGAATTTATCTGGCCTGTCAGCGGAGGATATATAAGTGATACTTTCGGCAGTGACAGAAATCATAAAGGACTTGACATTGCCGCAGACTGCGGTACTTCAATTTTTGCGTCAGACGGCGGAACGGTTATTGATGCCGGCTGGAATGACGGCGGCTATGGAAACTATGTTGTTATTGACCATGGCAACGGTTATGTTACGCTTTATGGTCATGCAAGCGAGGTGTATGTGAGTGCCGGAGATGTTGTTTCGCAGGGAGATGAAATTGCAGCTGTCGGTTCGACAGGAGATTCAACAGGCAATCACTGTCATTTTGAAATAAGGTTTGAAGGGGATTATCTTAATCCGGAAAACTTTATATAAATAATTTTATCAATTCATAAAAAGTTTACAAATAAAATATGCTCAAAGTGTTGCCAAACTGTGCTTTATATGTTATAATTATCAAGCGTGATTGCAACAGATATGCGATGAAGCAGAAGGTTGCCGGCGGTATGCCGGGTAATTTCTGTGGAGTATGTCCGATTTTAAACCGGGCGACTGAAATACCGAACACAGTTAGTGACATTTTTGGGCTTATTAAAAAGCTTGAAGTGTGTAATTGTGTCCTGATGACAGTAACCCGAACTCATAAGAGTGTCGGGATTTTTTATTGTTACAGACAGGAAATGCACGGGTGCGTGCAGTATTTCATATCCGGCCCCCAAAAATAAATCCAAGGAGGCGAAAAAAGTGGCAGTCAACGAAAAGATCAGAATCAAGATCAAGGGTTATGAACACGCAACAGTAGATGCAGCAGCTGCAAAGATTGTTGAAGCGGCAAAGAGAAGCGGTGCAAGAGTTTCCGGACCAATCCCGCTCCCTACAGATAAAGAGGTTATAACAATCCTCAGAGCCGTTCACAAGTACAAGGACAGCCGTGAGCAGTTTGAAATGAGAACTCATAAGAGACTTATCGACGTTATCAGACCAACTGCAAAGACTACAGATGCTCTTCAGAAGCTGGAAGTTCCGGCAGGCGTGGACATCGTAATGGAGCTTAAGTAATAAAGCTTTAAAGCCCCTGATTCCGCAGAAAATCCGCTGTGGAATAATGGCGGGACAGCCCGCCGGTCATGTTGGCGAGCGAGGCCAACCAATAACCTAACAGGAGGAAAATATACATGAAAAAAGGTATTATCGGCAAGAAAATCGGTATGACACAGATTTTCGATGAATCAGGAAAAGTAATTCCTGTAACAGTAGTTGAAGCCGGACCATGTGTCGTTGTTCAGAAGAAAACTGTTGAAAACGATGGTTATGAAGCTGTTCAGCTCGGTTTCGGCGAAGTAAAGGCTACAAGAGTTAACAAGCCGATGAAGGGTCACTTCGACAAGGCAGATGCTGCTTACAAGAAGGAACTCAAGGAATTCAGACTTGAAGATTGTTCAGCAGTTAATGTTGGTGACATTCTCAAGGCTGACACATTTGCTGTAGGCGACATGGTTGATGTCAGCGGTACAAGCAAAGGTAAGGGTTTCCAGGGTACAGTTAAGCGTCATAACAACGCAAGACTTAAGGAAACACACGGTACAGGTCCTGTACACAGACACGCAGGTTCTATGGGCGCTTGTTCTTCACCTTCAAGAATTTTCAAGGGTAAGGGAATGCCTGGACAGATGGGTAACGAAAAAGTTACTGTTCAGAATCTGGAAGTTGTTAAAGTTGATGCAGAAAATAATCTTATCGCACTCAAGGGTGCAGTTCCGGGTCCTAAGGGCGGAATCGTATCCATTATAAACAGCGTTAAGGCTTAAGGAAGGAGGAAGCATATATGTCAAAGGTATCAGTTTTTGATATGGCAGGAAATCAGGTTTCTGAAACAGAAATTTCCGATGCTGTATTCGGTATTGAACCAAATGAAGCTGTAATGCATGCGATGGTTGTGAATTATCTTGCAAATCAGCGTCAGGGCACACAGTCCACACTGACTCGTACAGAAGTTCGCGGCGGCGGCAGAAAGCCATGGAGACAGAAGGGAACAGGCCATGCAAGACAGGGCTCTATCCGTGCTCCTCAGTGGACACACGGCGGTGTAGCTATCGGTCCTAAGCCAAGAGATTACAGTTATACACTTAATAAGAAGGTAAGAAGACTTGCTATGAAGTCAGCTTTATCTTCAAAGGCTCAGAATGACAATCTTATTGTTGTTGATGCACTGAATCTTGACGGATTCAAAACAAAGACTATCGTAAATATGCTCAAGGCTCTCAACGTTGACGGCAAGGCTCTCATCGTTACAGCTGATGCGGACAAGATGGTAGTTAAGAGTGCAGCGAACATTCCGGGCGTTAAGACAGCAGCAGTCAATACACTTAATGTATACGACATTCTCAACCACGACAAATTTATCGTTGTTAAGAACGCTGTCGAAAAAATCGAGGAGGTGTACGCATAATGAAAGCACCACAGGATATCATCCTCAAGCCTATCATTACAGAAAGAAGCATTGATATACTTCCTTCAGGAAAGTATACTTTCAAGGTTGCAAAGGATGCTAACAAAGTTGAGATAGCAAAGGCAGTAGAACAGCTTTTCGGCGTAGAAGTTACAAAGGTTAACACACTCAACTGCAAGGGACGTGCAAGACGTGTCGGCAGATTTGAAGGTAAGAAGGCTGACTGGAAAAAAGCTATCGTTACTATAAATCAGGAACCTGATGACAAGAAGATTAAGTCATCTATCGAGTTCTTCGACGGTCTGTATTAATAGCTGATACAGATTTACGGTATGGGAGTAATGCTCCCGCAAACAACGCATTTAAGGAGTGAAAACAATGGCTATAAAAACCTATAAACCGACAACTCCTTCACGTCGTCAGATGACATGTACTGACTATTCGGATTTGTCTAAGGTTGCTCCGGAGAAAAGCCTGCTTGAACCTCTCAAGAAGAAGTCTGGCAGAAACAGCTACGGAAGAATTACAGTTCGCCACAGAGGCGGCGGCTCAAAGAGAAAATATCGTGTAATCGATTTTAAACGTGATAAGGATAACATGAACGCAACAGTTCAGACACTTGAATATGATCCGAACCGTTCAGCATTCATCGCTCTCGTTCAGTATGAAGACGGCGAAAAGAGATATATCCTTGCACCAAACGGCTTAAAGGTTGGAGACGTAGTTTGCTCAGGCCCTGAAGCTGATATCAAGGCAGGAAATGCACTCGAAATGGTAAACATTCCGGTTGGTACATTTATCCATGCTATTGAACTTTACCCAGGCAAGGGCGCACAGATGGTTCGTTCTGCCGGTAACATGGCTCAGCTGATGGCTAAAGAAGGCAAGTATGCACTTGTTAGACTTCCTTCCGGAGAACTGAGAAACGTTCCTATCAACTGCAAGGCTACAATCGGTCAGGTAAGCAACATTGACCACGAAAACGTTAATTTAGGTAAGGCCGGAAGAACCCGTCATAAGGGTATCAGACCTACTGTAAGAGGTTCTGTAATGAACCCATGCGATCACCCACATGGTGGTGGTGAAGGTAAATCACCTGTTGGACGTCCGGGACCTGTTACTCCTTGGGGTAAGCCAGCACTTGGCTATAAGACCCGTAAGAAGCATAACCGTTCTGACAAGTTTATCGTAAAACGCAGAAACGGCAAATAAGCTGAAAGGAGGAACTGATTAATGAGTCGTAGTGTTAAGAAAGGGCCATACGTCCAGGAGGCTCTTTATAAGAAAGTTGCTGCATTAAACAACGCAGGCGAAAAGAAGGTCGTTAAAACTTGGAGCAGATCTTCAACAATTTTCCCTGAATTTGTTGGTCACACATTTGCAGTTCATGACGGACGCAAGCACGTTCCTGTATATGTTACAGAAGATATGGTAGGTCATAAACTCGGTGAGTTTGCTCCTACAAGAACATATAAGGGACACGCCGGTTCAAAAACTACAAACAACGGCAAGTAATAGCGGAAGGAGGAATTCAAATGGAAGCTAGAGCATATCTGAGAAACGCTCGTATCGCACCAAGAAAGGTTCAGGTTGTTCTTGATCTTATCAGAAATAAGCCTGTAGACGTTGCACTTGCTACTCTCAATTATACACCAAAGGCTGCATGTGAAATACTTGAAAAGCTTTTGAAATCCGCTATTGCAAACGCTGAAAACAATCACGACATGAACAGAGATGACCTTTATGTTGCTGAGTGTTTTGTTTGCCCGGGTCCTATAATGAAGAGAATTATGCCAAGAGCACAGGGCAGAGCATACAGAATTTTAAAGAGAACATCACATGTTACAATTGTTCTTAAAGAAAAAGAATAATCCCAAGGAGGTTTAATAATGGGCCAGAAAGTTAATCCGCACGGTCTGCGTGTAGGTTCAAAAAGTAAAGGAAGGCTACGCAGTATAGAATACCCACTACATTGGCCTTGATAATGCCCCAGAATTCAAACCGGCGGCTCTTTACTCTGGCCGGATCGTACAAGTGAAAGAAATAATAGGAAGCAAGATAACAAGGAATCAGCATAAATAACATCTGGGAATAAGAACCCAGGCTTCCGTAGATACCAATCGGTGCATTGATCCATCCAAGGAGGATCAAAATGCTGTGCTGTTCATCAAAGCGCAGATAGTACGCAATGACAAATGAAAAGATTATGATCGCTGTGTCAATAAGAATACGAAATATATTAAGAAGTTTTTGATTTCCCTTAATCAAAACAATAACCGCCCTTCTGTGTATTATCAGTGCATCAATAATTATGGTAACAATTTAGTAACAAAAATGCAACATAACATGAAAAGTATATACTATTTCTCAATTTTGCACAATAAATTTTTTTTCACAATCTTAACACAATTACAGGATATAATGATGCATAACATATGACGAAAGGGTGTATTCGAATGGATGAAAATAATAATGTAAATCAGGAAACAGGATTTGTTCTTAACAATAACAATGCAGCCGCTGGAAGCCAGCAGGATGCGTCCGGTCAGGCGGATCAGACGGTATGGCAGCAGGGAGCACAATCCCAGACTACAGGACAGACGAACACACAGCAGTCCCAGGCAGACCCGGGACAGGCATGGTCCCAGCCGCAGGCGATGCCATCCGGCGACAACACATATCGTTTTCAGAATGTGAAGCCGGAAGGGGACAAAAAAAAGAAAGAACACAAAGGTGACTCAAACTTCCCTAAGATGGTAGCTTATGGAGCAGTCTTTGGTTTGATAGCAGCCGTTTGTTTCTTTGGACTTAATTCTATTTTTAATGTGATCCGCGGAAAAAATTCCAGTGATACGCAGGTAGGTAGTACCACCAGCAATCCGGTACAGGTAACTACCGTATCCGGAGGCGCCGCAGGAGTATCGGATGTATCCGGGATTGTGGAAAATGTTATGCCGGCTATCGTAGCCATTACGGAGAAATCCACACAGACATCCTATTTTGGACAGTCTTATTCCTCTCAGGGAGCAGGATCCGGATTTATTGTGAAGCAGGATAATGATCAGCTTCTTATTGTAACCAACAATCATGTGGTAGCAGATGCGGACGACATTACCGTACAGTTTAACGATGGCGAAAGCGTAGAGGCTACCGTAAAAGGAACCAGCGAGTCCAACGACCTGGCTGTGCTGACTGTTTCCATGAGCAAGTTGAAAGATTCCACGAAAAAGAGCATCAAAGTAGCATCTTTGGGAAGCTCCGATGATGTAAAAGTAGGACAGATGGTTATTGCCATCGGTAATGCATTGGGATACGGACAGTCGGTAACCGTAGGATATGTCAGTGCCAAAGACCGTGAAGTGTCCGCACAGGATAGTTCTACCGGCAAAAAGACAACACAGGTTCTGATGCAGACCGACGCAGCCATCAATCCGGGTAACAGCGGTGGAGCATTGATCGACACCAACGGAAATGTGATCGGTATCAACTCCAGTAAATATTTTTCCTATGGAAACAGCAATGTAGAAGGTATGGGATATGCCATTCCGATGAGTTCAGCAGTTTCCGTTATCAATGATCTGATGGACCGCCAGGTCT
>USJI01000059.1 GCA_900554975.1 uncultured Ruminococcus sp.
GGTCTGAACCAGAAATTTTCTTCTGTAAATTCCTTTGTAACGAGAATACCATATTCATATTGCTATGCATTCTGCTATATTCCAAATCATAACGCATCATTCCTCCGTAAAAATATTTGATATTGCTTCTTAACATCTGCTGTTCTCATGCGGCTTAATGGAATTTCAGACTGATCATTTAAAATTATATTTTCGCTTGTGATTTTATAAATGTGCAGATAATTTACTAAATATATGTTATACTTAACCGCAATTTAAAGAGAATTAATTTAAATGGCCATTATAAGTGCCTTAAATATGCACAAGATGGTATTATTATATCATTTCGCAAATGTAGTGAAAATGAACAGAAACGGAAAGGTTTCAGTTTCCCCTATAAACTTTTTTTAGTTGTAAATCCTTCCAGACTAATTGTAGCCAACACATTTGTAAATAAAATACTCCATGCTGATGATTTTATACGTTCCATGCATATTCTTGATGATAAAATAAATAGTATTTTCGGAACGTTAATTCCTGAGATATCCAGGACTGACTATTTTGATCTTAGTCGTATTGACATAACAAAGGATATTCACAATATACCTGAAAATATTATTCATGAATATATCAGAATAACAAGAAAACTTCCTCTTCATTATGGCTATCATCTGAATAACCAGCTTGAAGAAAAATGTACTTCATACAGTCAGGAAGATTCTGTTAATATTATAAATGACACAAACAAAACAGAATTTGTTCTGTATAATAAACATAAAGCAACAATTGATCAGGGTTATCCGGAAGATGTTCAGAAACAATATAAGGACGTTCTTAGAATGGAACTACGCTGTGGCAGAAATTTCATCAGAAAGAAAACAAAAGATATGTACGCATCGGAAGCTTTGGAATATTTCTACCATAATATGCAACCTGTTGTTTCAGATATATTCAACAGACTTTTCCTGTGTGGAAATGATACATGCTTCTTATCATACAGCTGGCTGAAAAAAATGATTAAACGCCTCACAGGGAGCAAGAAAAAGAAACGAGAAAAAATGCTGAATCTTGCAATTGCTTTATACAAGAATCCAGATAAGGAATTTGATGATGTACTGTTCAGACTTTTTAATAGTGACAAAGCAAGAAATAATGTGATATCATACTTTGTCAGTATAAACCTGTCACCAATTGCCATTCCAACTCAGGATATTCCATATTTACAGTCGCTTAACTCTCTTCTGGAATTCAAAATGCTGAGTGAAGATGAAAAATTCTACTTTAAATTTGTGCAACACAAAGAGCGAAACAAGGAAATATTTTTGAATTACTTTATTTAATCTTTATTTACATTTAACAGTCTTCCCTTTGAATCCTGGTTCTTGTCTTTTTCTGTTCGGATCAGCCTTATCTCTTTCACGCTGTCTTCTTTTAGCTGCCGTTGCAGCGCATTGATGACTACAAAATTTCTTCTTGTTTGTATTTGATACGAAATATTTACTACATGTTACATTCTGACACTTATGAATACGTTCTCCATTAGTACATAATAAAAAAAGTTCTTGATATATACCCTCATACATATATCGAAATTTATGAATGGCTCTAAATTTACTTTTTTCAGGATTTATATCAAGAACCTGACGTACATTTGAAATGCCTTCGGTAATACTGTCCGCCAGCACCCTGGGTCCAATTTTACAAATAATTTGTTTTAATTCATAATTGTACTCAAATTCATTTTCAGATGTTATATCATAATTTTCATCGATCTTAAAAGAATAGCCATTTTTTTTAATATAAAACATTAATTTACTGATTAAATCAGCTAAGTCATCATAATAATTCCTTAATTCGCCTGATTCCTTTGAAGTATGCTTACATAATTCGGATAATGCCTTTAAGATCTTGTCAACAGAACCACTATGTAAAGTATCATATTCTTCATATTGAAAATTCAATCTTAATTTTCCTGTAAAAGTATAATTAATGTGCTCTTCGAGGTCATTAAAGCATTTATCCCAAATTCTCTCAAAAATAAGCACATATAATAAACTGCATATAAGTTTTTTCATATCCGGAGTTTTGTTTTTCAGCTCACTCAATAACATTAAATAGTTCTTTGCATTTACTACATATTTACAAAACTCTGAACGTAACATGCAATCATGATGAAAAAAAGGGTGAGGGTGATCGTATTCTTCCATGTAATCATATAACCTTCTCACACTTATATTTTCTTCTTTATTCTCTGAAATAATCGCAGATGAATAAGGTAGACCATACATATTACAAAATTCAATAATTTGATTATCTTTCTTTACATCAATTTTAGAAAGCTTCATAATTATATACTGATCTTCTTTATATTCATCAACAAAAATTTCTTTTAACTTAAGCTCTTTTTTAATATCGTCTTTACCAAAATATTCATCAGATACGATGTATATTTTGTTATTATATTCAAATAATTTATAATTTCCAACATAATTTTCCACAAAGAAACCATAATCGTATTCGAGAATTTTATATTCTGCCATAAAAGTCCTCCTCATTTAAGAAAAAACCATAAATCAAAATAAAAAACAGACAATGTCATACAAACGTCATTTTTATTATATGATATTTTCTGATATAATGCTATTATAGCAAAACTTCTATTAGGAGTCAAGCTAAATAATAAAAAATTGGAGGACATAACAATGTCAAAAGATTTATATTTTAACGATGATACCTTTACAGCTGAAGATGCTGGTAATGCATTTTATGGTGAGTTCAAGAAGTACAAAAAACACAAGAAAGCAAAAAAGAAAAATAAAAAGAGGCGAAAAAAGCTTGAAAAGAAGCGAATGAACAAGCTTAAGAAAAAACTTAAGAAAAAGCTGGAAAAAGAGTACTATAAAAAATATTATGAGAAGTACAAAGAACTTGAGCATGGTGTATCAATCATGAATCAACTGCTTGGTGGATTAACTTCTCAGATATCTTTGCCATCACTCAACAGTATTTGTAAATCAAACAAAAATAACGAAATTATTGACGCTTCTTACAAAGAGGTCAATTAACAATGAAGGTTTGCTTTATAGGTAAGCTTTATCATGCATCAGTTTTAAGATTATTTACTCGTTTGCCCGTTCATTCGTAAAGGATGAATTAACAAGTGTCTACGTTATAGGAGAGATAGTTAAGGAAATGGAACGAAGGATGAAGTTATCTGACGATGAACTGGATAAACTTCCTGAAATAGTTTTGATCATAGATGAGATGGTTTCACTGTCAAGGAATATGAACAAGAAACTGTTTCAATTTTTTTCAAACGCTATAACTGATTTCCTGAGACGAGGACGTCATGCTAAGATACATATTGCAATTGGGGCACAAGATCCGACAAAAGAAAATTTGAAGATTTCTCTTGATAATATTACTACTCGGGTAGCATTTCGTTGTAATAGCCGCTATTCCTCACAAGTGATTATAGGTCAATCAGGTGCTGAATGTCTTGGAAGAAAGGGAGAAATGCTGTTTACTTCTGTAGACTATCCTGTTCCGAAGCGTATTCATGGAACTTATATCACAATGGAAGAACTTAAATGTGCCCTGTCACATATAAAGAATTCCGGTCATGATCTAAGTAACAAATTTGTTATTCCCGAAGTTGATATTTCTCAAATGCAATCTGGCAATCCCAGAAATTTCTATATTTCTGATATTTCAGTTGATGACAGTGAAAACAAAAAATTTGCTGATATTATAATGTGGACATTATCTAATAAAAAAGTATCAGCTAATAAACTGGCTGATATATTCCACATGGGAAACAAAGCCCATAATATTATTAATAGTCTATGTGATATGAAGATTGTTTCCGAACAAAATGCCAAACAGCCCAGAACTGTTGTACCGACTTGCGTTGATGATATTTCTGATGATGTACTGGAATTTCTGTCTAAATATGGTTACTCAAAAGAAGTAATTTCTGATGCCATAAGCAACCGTGTTTAACACAAATCACTTGGCTCTATATACTTATGGTGAATAAATACGAAAATCATCTATTGTCACTGATATATTATATAATTACAGGGAGGAATACATATGCGTCTTATGAATACCATCAACGAAACCGCAAGATTGTGTCAGAAGAAGGACATCGGCATTAGCCGCAATCACATCCGATATCTGGCAAAAAACGGTCTTATCCCTTCTGTCAGAATAGGTAATAAGATTCTAATAAACTGGGACAAGCTGATGGAATACCTTAATACCAGTACTCTTGAACCTGAAAAGGATTCTGATAGAATCCGAAAAATCTCGGCCTAAGCAGCAAACCGGAACGCATCAGGCGTTCCGGTTTACTCAAAGAAAGGAGCTTTATAATGGCAACAGTTAAGAAGCACACATTAAAAAACGGTAACATTTCCTTTTATATCCGTGGTTACGCAGGATATGACAGCAACGGAAAGCAGATAGAACACTGCAAAACCTGGAAACCCAGACCCGGAATGACTGCAAAGCAAATCGAAAAGGCTCTTCAGAAGGAAGTCGTAAAGTTTGAGGAAGAAATTAATAATGGTACTTGTTTTGACAGCAACACACGATTCGCTGAATACGCCGGAGTTTGGCTTGAAAACAACAAGCCTCCTGTATTGGCACCAAAAACTTATGAACGTTACAAGGCTTTACTGAAAAACATTTGTGCAGCTATTGGTGAAATCAGGCTTTGTAAACTCCAGTCACATCATTTACAGGAATTTTACAATAATCTTCGTGAAAATGGAATTAAGAAGACAGGCAGTTATGCCTATTCTGACAAGCTTGCTGATATTGTGAAGGAGCAGTCCATTACAAGAGCAAAGCTTTCTGAATTAAGCAGTGTTAGCTCAGCAACCGTTTCTTCAGCTTGCGGGGGAATGCGTATCAGCATTGAATCTGCTGATAAAATATCTTCAGCACTCGGTTTCAAAGTAAACAAGCTGTTTGAGGTTCATAGTGAAACAGGTGGATTATCCTCTAAAACCATTCTTCATCATCACAGACTTATCAGTACTATACTGGCTCAGGCGGCAAGGGAAAGACTTGTACCATTCAATGTTGCAGACAAAAACTACATGAAAGCTCCAAAGCTTGAGCGTAAAGAAGCAACTTTCCTCGATGATAAACAAATTCAAACTGTGCTTGAACTTTTGGAAAACGAACACATAAAGTGGAAAACCGCCATGTATCTACTGATTTTCAGCGGTATGAGAAGAGGAGAACTTATGGGACTCGAATGGAACGATATTGATTTTGATAATCATGTCATACATATCCGTCAGACCAGTCAATACGTCAACGGTATGGGAATAATAACCAAATCACCTAAGAATTATTCTTCGGCAAGAGCCATAAAACTTTCTGATAATGTTTTCAACTTGTTGGAGCAATACAGAAATTACTGGCTGAATCTGCGTCAGGAACTTTCAGGTTACTGGAAACCATTCATTGAAATCACCCTTACAGATGGAAGTAAACAAATAGTCAGAAATGAACGTCTGTTTATAAAAGATGATACAACACCTATGAATCCGGATTCGCTGACAGACTGGGTGTCAAAGTTTGTAAATAAAAATAATCTTCCGCATTTTTCGCCTCATTCACTCAGACATACCCATGCCACAATCCTGATTGCAAGCGGCGTCAATATTCCAACAGTTTCCAGAAGACTTGGGCATTCAAGTATTTCAACTACGACCAATGTCTATGCCCATGCCATACAGTCAGCCGATGAGATTGCTTCTGAAGTTATTGATGACAAGCTGAATTCCTGTAAAAATGCCAAATAAATAATTAATGGGTACGACTTATGCCGTACCCATATTTTTTAATCCTGGTTAAGTGCTTTTCTGATCATATTATCAGATAAACCAATTTCTCTCAGATTTGTCTCAAGCTTTGCACGTTCTTCAGCCCTGCCTTCAGCAATTTCTTCACGTTTTACACGACCTAAAGCAGTAGCCTCATCATGAAGAGCCTTTTCCCTTAATCTGGCTGCTTCCTGAATCTTTTCATCATTGACATTTTATGGATTATCATTACTGCTTTCTGAATCTCAGATACATTTGTTTCTTTCAGCATTGATAAGCTGCAGCCACAGCTTCATACGATTGTCTTTATTTATTTACTTTCTTCAATTCAAAGAAATGAATAGCACACTTTTCTGAAAGTATCTCATGACGTGTTGTTTCCATTATCCTGAATAAGGAATGGCACTCAGGACAGTCAAACATATTGAAGTTTATGATATTAATGTAAATACTCTGCTTTAATTCTCCGTATTCATCACCGCTTTTCAGTTAACCACTGTACATTTTTGACCAGTAAAATAAAGCACGGTCTTAAATCAGATTCATTCTTGACCTGCAATTTCAACGTTTGTAAGTTTATCGTCTACCTGTAATTTCAAATCCAGCCTGCTGAACTTTCCGGTTATTGTTTCAGGAAGTATGTCAGAATTCTGTGCAATCATTCTTTTTATTGAATCATAAGGGATTTCAAGTATACTTGAAAGAAAAGAATGAAGTAAATCTTCGTTTTCTTTTTTGCCAAAAATCGCTTTGAATATTATATCCAGTTTTATTTTGACTATACTTCGTGACATAATTCCGCCTCCTGCTATTACTAAGGAAACACTGAACAAAAGCGCAGTTGAAAAAGCAAATCGATAATTACGACTAAAACAGCAGTATTTTGACTAAAATACTGCTGTTTTTCAACTTTTCAAGCTTCA
>USJI01000060.1 GCA_900554975.1 uncultured Ruminococcus sp.
GATTTTCTTCGGAAAATACCCTGAACGTGAACTTGCAATCTGCGAGCCTTATATGCCGAAATTCACAGATTCCGACATGAAACTTATCAGTCAGCCAATTGATTTTACAGGTCATAATGTATACTGGGGACACAAGGTTGCTGCTGATGGTGACGCTCCTAAAATTGTAAGTGACCCGGGCGGATTCCTCAACGCACCATACCACTGGCCTGTAACTCCTGACTGTTTGTACTGGGGAACAAAATTCATCTATGACAGATACAAAAAGCCTATCATAATCTCTGAAAACGGAAAATCCTGCCATGATGAAATTGCCGCTGACGGTCATATTCACGATACTGAAAGAATAGACTATATCAACGGATACCTGAAAAGACTTAAAAAATCAATTTCAGAGGGAACAGAAGTTGCTGCTTATTTCTACTGGTCGCTTATGGATAACTTTGAATGGGCATACGGCTACACAGAAAGATTCGGGCTCATTCACGTTGATTATGAAACTCAGAAACGCACACTGAAAGATTCCGCTCTCAGATACAGCGAAATAATCAGAAACAACGGTTCTGACATCTGAGCCGGAAATTAAATAAAGACAGACTTAATATCCGTTTTGCTTTTTGGGCAAAGCGGATATTTTATTATGCAGTTAACTGACATCACATTGTATTCATATATCACAACGAATATTTGCTTAATTTGTTGTAATTGCAGATTTTGTCATTTTATCTGCTTTTTACATAAAATATGTTGACTTTCATAACAATACCTGTTATAATGTTAACATATAAAACAAGGAGGTTGATTTCATGATTAAAGAAAGAAACATTGTCACCTGCATTATCCTGTCAATTATCACCTGCGGAATTTACGGTATTTACTGGCTCATCTGCATGGTAAATGACCTGAATGTTGCCGCTGACACACCAAACGACACAAGCGGCGGCGTAGTATTCCTGCTTTCAATTATTACCTGCAACATCTATTTCTGGTACTGGTGTTACAAAGCCGGTGAAAAGGTTCAGCTTGCTCAGCAGAAAAGAGGACTCCCTTCCGATTCAAACAGCGGTGTTCTCTATCTGATACTTTCCATTTTTGGTCTGAGTATCGTTACATACTGCCTTATTCAGTCTGAACTGAACAAAATGGCTACACCTAATGCATAACAGAATTAAAAAAGTTGTCAGAATGCTTGTCGCTTTTACGGCGGTGGGCATTCTTTATTATTTCATTACACGTCTGGGAATCGCTATCCCCTGTATGTTCCACAAAATAACAGGTTTTTACTGTCCGGGGTGCGGCGTCAGCAGAATGTGCATTCATCTTATTCAGCTGGATTTTTACAAGGCTTTTCGCAGTAATCCGGGAGTTTTTGTTTCACTTCCATTTCTTGCAGTTCTTTTTCTTATGTATCTTCATGACTACATCAGATACAATCGTATTCCAAAATACAAATGGCTGACTATACTGGAAATTACAGATGCCGTCATTCTGATAATTTTCGGAGTATTGCGAAACATTCTCGCTTTTGCCTTTCTTGCACCATTATAAAACAGCACCGACATTATCTGTACGGTGCTGTTTTTCTTTATTTTACTTTTTTCTACACATCTGTTTTTATCTTTTTACACATATTTATTTGATAAATGAAAAGGCTATACTGTACGCCATGATACACCATGGTTTACCGAGAAGTATTATCCACAAAAACCTCTTTGCTCTCATTTTTGTAAGTCCTGTAAAGTAACAGAAGAAATCGTCCGGAAACAGAGGAAGTATCATTGCCGCCAGTAAAAAGGCTGTAAACGACTTGCTTTTTCCGATTTTCTCCGCCCATTTTTTTATCTTGTCTTTCGGGAATATACTTTCAACGAGCTTGACGCCGAACTTCCTTGCGAGAACAAATGCTGCCAGTGAACCTGCAACAATTCCGATATAGTTACAGCAGAAACCACCGATACAGCCGAACATCACAGCCCCGACAGAACAGCCGAGAAATCCAGGAAGTATCGGAACAACAACCTGTGCCGCCTGTATTACAGTAAGCATTACCGGGGCGAAAACTCCGAATCTCTTTATATATGCCTGAAGTGTTTCAACCGAATTGAATTCTCCGTCAAAATACGCCTTGACCAGAAAACCCGTTACTGCAATACAAAATATTATTATAACTGCTGACGCAATTTTCATATATCTGTTTTTCATTGTTCCGACTTCCTTTTAACTTCTTAGAGCCTGTTCTTATGCTTCCCTTCTTGTAAAACCGTCCCACGCTGTAAGAAGGAAAATCACCATGTGAACTGCAATAACACATATTGCTCCGCTTACTGTCTGTCCCATGAACATCGGACTTCCTTCCAGAATTCTGCTTATATCGACATTCGCAAATATCAGGTATCTGCCCCAGCTGAGGTTCAGCTGGCTGAGTATCAGCATAATAGTACTTCCGCTGAAATATGCCATAACGCTTATGCCGATAGCAAGTGCTGAACTTCTTGCAACTGATGATATTGCAAAAGCAAGGGTTGACATTACAACAATTTCAATACTTGAAAGAAGATAGCTTTTTATACAGTAAACAAATCCCGGAATCTCACTTATCTTACCATCCACAACTGAAATATATGACGCTGAAATGTGGTCGCCGCCATATATTGTAAGGGTTGTAACCGCTGACAGAACAAATGCCACAGCAATCAGAATAAACCCGAACGTAATTGTTGTGAAATATTTGGAAGCTAATATCTTCCATCTTTTAACCGGATTTATCAGCAGGAATTTTATTGTTCCGCTTGAGAATTCACCCGAAACTATACCTCCGCCTATAACAATAACAATAAGTCCTATAAATGACAGCAAAGTTGTTGTTGTACAGAATACCGACCAGAAATCAAACTCTCCGCTGTACATCCAGTTATTGTGTTCGGAAATATCATAGCTGATGTTGTTTTTCAGTCTGTATTCGCATTTCAGCTTTGTATTTTTATCATTCTGGTAGGTGCTTTCGTCCATTCCCTGACCTGCCGCTTTCGCTGTTTCCAGCTCCTGCATTTCACTTTCAGCATTTTTCATTTCTGTAACAGCATTGTACTTCCAGTTGCTTTCATCAGGTCTTATATCATTTTCAAGACAATATTTATAAATTTCAATCCGGCTTTGTGAGCCCATACTGTCCGAAATTGTTCCGGCTATTTCACAGGCTGTTTCAAAATATCCCTTCCAGTTGCCGGATTTTATATCATCGTCGATTTTATTCACATATTCTTCAGTCTGTGAAGCAGTAAAACTATAAAGTCCGTCCGGATTGAATTTTACTGCAAACATGGCTTCAGCCGCATCATCTTTCCAGCCGTCTATGACATTATTGTCTATTTTATACTGGAGTTTCTGTGTTTCATTTTCCCAGTTTTCCGTTTTTACATCTTTGAGATAATCTATCTGATTCTGATAATCCTGAAGAATGTTTTCTGCATAGCTAGTGTCAGAGTCCCCCGTCTGCCACTGAACAAACTTTGCCAGAAAAGGATATCCTATAATTCCGATAATAAGCAGAATCATCATTATCCATGTGCTTTTTTTAAGTATAAGCTTGATATATTCATTTTTTACAAGCCTCATAAATTTACCCAATCTGACTACCCCCTGACTTTGTAAGCTCAATGAATACATCTTCAAGCTTTTTATTTTCCTTAGGAGTTACTGTACCGAGCCGTATTCCGCCGGAAATTATCTTAGCAGTTATCTCAAAGAGTTCCTCATCTGCATTTTCCTTGTCAACAGTAACACTTATATGCTTGTCATCTGCAACTGATTTTTCCGAAATGAAATCAAGTACTGCAAGCGCTTTCTGACAGTCGCTGACTCTTATTATAAACTGTTCCCTGTCACCCGAAACTGTTGATACCATTTCCTCAACCGTATGAACACCTGTAAGCTTTCCGTTTGCAATAATCCCTACCCTGTCACACATAAGCTCCATTTCCGACATAAGGTGGCTTGAAACTATAACGCAGATATTTTCCTTATGTGCAAGATTTTTCAGAATGTCACGCAACTCCTTGATTCCTGCCGGATCAAGACCATTTGTCGGTTCATCAAGAATGAGAAGTTTCGGTCTGTGAAGTATAGCCTGTGCAACACCAAGACGCTGACGCATTCCAAGGGAATATTTTCCAACCTTGTCATTAATACGGTTTTTCAGTCCGACAATTTCAACAACTTCATTTATTCTTTTCTCATCAACATTGCCTCTCATTCGTGCATACTGTCTGAGATTCTGCATACCAGTCATATACTTGTAAAACTCAGGATTTTCAATAATTCCGCCAACCTGTGCCATTGCAGATTCAAAATTCTTCCTGATACTCAGTCCGTTTATCAGAATATCCCCGTCATCAAGCCTAAGATGACCTACCGCTATTTTTATGGTTGTAGTCTTTCCTGCACCGTTCGGACCGAGAAATCCGAAAACCTCTCCGGGATAAGTTTCAAAGGAAATATCATGCAGTATCTGCTTTTTGCCGAAATATTTGTTAAGATGTTCTATTCTGAGTGCTGCTGTCATTGTGCATTTCCTCCTTCCCCGCCATCTGCCGAAGTAATGCTACAGCTGTTCCAGCCGTATGACTCTGTTCCGGCAATCTTCCATCTGCCGCCATTCTGAACAAGTGTCAGCTGATATGTTCCGTCATATGCAATTTTGGAAAGTCCCTTTGGAATTTCCCCGCCGTAATCAACATAAATCCCCATAGGATATATATCCCCCGGAGTTACAAAGTAAGCATTCCCCACAAACTCCGCAACTATCTGACAGTCAAAGTGAGCAATTGCATATCCCGGGCCTGCTTTGCTTATGCTCACATCACTAATGCTTGCTGTCCATTTTGAAATGTAAGCACCTTCGTCCTGATCTTCAGTAACAAGTTCAAGGCTGTTTTTATACTCGCTCTGATTCATGCCCCCGATTTCCTTTTCTGAAAAAGTCCAGCAGTTGTTTATCAGACTGTCAATATTCTTTTTTATCTCGTCTTTTGTAATACCCTTTGTAACAGCCGTATTGCCAAGCTGTTCAACATATGACCTTACGGTGTCTTCAATGACCGGTTTGTTTTTTTTAAAGGACATTGTATCAGTTATCACAAAAACAACAAATCCGACAAGAACAATTCCGCCAAGGAGCAAACCGCGGTTCACTCTCTTTAAAAACTTCTTCATTTTTTTCATCTCCCTTTTGTTCATTTTTCTGTTTGTATTCAGTGTACTATTTCGATTAGAACACCTTATGAATTGTATTATACACCATAGTACAGTCAATGTCAAGGGCTTTTTAAGAATTTTTGTAAATTGACGAAAAAAGGGATGCCCCGCACAAAGGACATCCCTTAAATAATTCAGTTTATTTTTCTTCTTTGCTTTCTTCCTCTTTATCGGAAATCTCAAGCTTTATCTTCAGTATTTTCTGTTCCTCAACCGACATGACTGTCATCTTGAAAACACCGCTGCAAACCGTTTCTCCTTCTTCCGCAACGTGTCCCAGAAGTTCCATTACCCAGCCGCCGATTGAATTTCCCGAACTTTCAATAGTATCTTCCGGAAGCCCCAGATTCTCCAGCATATCGCTTATGTTCAGTTCGCCGGAAACCTCATAGACATTCTCACCGACCCTGACAAAGTTTGAAACCACCTCGTCATTTTCGTCATATATCTCACCGACAAGTTCTTCTATGATATCCTCCATAGTGATAATGCCCTTTGTTCCGCCATACTGGTCAAGTATAACAGCCATATGCATTTTGTTTTTCTGCATTTCCTTCAGGGCTTCGCTGATAAGTTTCAGGTCAGAAATATGAATAACGTCCTGTATAATATCGCTTATATCGTCCCTGCCCTCATTTGCAAGTTTGAAAAAGTTCTTGTTGTTTATCACACCGATTATATTATCAATATTTTTCTCATAAACCGGAAGGCGTGAATACATTTCTGTAAGAAACAGATTTTTTATTTCTTCAAAAGGAGTATTTTTCTCAATTGCAACAACATTCACTCTCGGTATCAGTATTTCGTCAACCGTTATCTCATCAAATTCCAGTGCCGAACGGACAAGGTCACTTTCCTGCTCCTCAAGAACACCCTGCTCCTGAATTTCGTCTATTATGTATTTAAGTTCGTCCTCGGTAACGCTCGGCTGTTCAACCTTCGGTTTGAATGCATTCTGCAAAACCTGAAAAATCACTGTAACCGGTTTCAGTATAAAAATAACAAGTGAGATGGGTTCTGCAAACCACAATGCACACTGTTCCGCATGGCTTTTTGCAAAGGATTTAGGTGTTATTTCTCCGAAAACAAGAACCATTACTGTCATAACAACTGTTGCAACGCCGACACCGCCAGAACCAAGCATTTCAGTAAACAGGACGGTACTTATTGAAGTTGAAAGAATGTTTACGATATTGTTTCCGACAAGAATTGCCGTCAGGGCTTTTTCAAATGACTCTGCAATTTTCAGAGCCTTTTCCGCTTTTTTATTTCCCTTTGCGGCATAATTTTTCAGTCGTATTTTATTTACGGTTGAAAATGCTGTTTCGCATGCCGAAAAGAAAGCTGACAAAGCAAGTAAAATCAAGATTATAATTATTCTGTACATATATCCTCCTGTCTGTGCAGTACAGCTGCACACAACATTAATATTATCACATAAAGGAAAAATAATCAATAT
>USJI01000061.1 GCA_900554975.1 uncultured Ruminococcus sp.
AAGCGGATGATCCGATATCTGTTCAAGATTTTTAAATCCTATAAAAGGAGTTCCCTCCTTATGTACTGAATCAAATCTCGGGGACAATTCCTCTGGTATCAGAAAGCCGACTGTTTTATAAACCACACCGCCCCAGCCTGCATCAAACGCTCTTGCACACATATCATAATTTCCGGCAACAATTGATGATGAAAGGAAAAAGGGATTTTCACAATGAACTCCGCAGAAATCAATTGAAAGATCTGCTTTCTTTAAATCAGATGTCTTTTCAGGAAGTCTTTCAGCAATTTCCTTTATTCGCAAAGGAGCATCATAATGTATACAGGCTTTTTCACAATCGCCTTCACACTTTTCACAAATACTTCCGTCCAGATATTCTGCCGCCTGTTTTTCATTTTCAAATCTGACTGAACGCACTGCCCTTGCAGGGTCAAGACCATTTTTACAAGCCTTTGTACAGACCGGATCAAAACATAAAAGACATCTTGCACATTCTTCCCTCAGCTTAAATAATTCCTTCTTCATTTTAATCACCTCTTACCGGATAATAAAAACAAAAGGCAATGAAACCTGTAAATTCACAAGCTCCATTGCCTTTAATTCTGATTATTTTATTTTCATTTGTTTGCTTTTTGTTTATGCTCTAATTATACCACGAAAAATTTAAATGTCAATTCGACAAAAAATGTTTGGCAATATTCTACATCAGAGTGTACAATTTCAAGCATCAATCCGTTGATTTCCACATATTTATTATATTTTATAACTTCCCTGATATGCTGAAGTACTTTTTTGTGCTTTGGCATATGTGCTACAGCATAAATCCATGGCATTTACTCATACTCCGACTTCCCATTCCCAGTTTCTGAGTTCCAGTTCACTGAGGTCATATGGCGTCAACTGATAAATACAGTAATTGAGCCAGTTTGAAAACATAAGGTTCGCATGGCAACGCCATGTGAATTCAGGAACAGCATCAGGGTCATCATTCGGAAAATAGTTTTCCGGAACGGCTATATCAAGTCCCTTTTCCTTGTCACGCATATACTCTCCGGCAAGTGTTTCACGGTCATATTCAGCATGTCCCATAATAAAATACTGCCTGCCGTTTTTATTGGCAATTATATGAGCTCCTGCCTTGTCAGATGATGCAAGTATAATAAGGTTGTCAACCTTTGTTATATCGCTCCTTATAAGAGTTGTATGTCGTGAATGCGGAACCATAAATACATCATCAAATCCTTTTAAAAGCTGTGCGTTATGCACTTCCACCTTATGAGGAAATACACCGAAAAGCTTGTCCGGAAGGATATACTTAGGAATCCCGAAATGATAGTAAAGCCCGGCCTGTGCTCCCCAACAGATATGAAGAGTTGAAAAAACGTTGGTTTTGCTCCATTCCATAACCCTGCATATCTCATTCCAGTAATCAACCTGTTCAAATTCAAGCTGTTCAACCGGTGCACCTGTTATAATCATTCCGTCATAATAATTATTTTTTATCTGTTCAAAATTAGTATAAAAATTGCTCAGATGGCTCACAGGTGTATTCTTGGACTTATGCGATTCAAGATTCAAAAGTTCAATATCCACCTGAAGCGGTGTATTACTCAGAAGACGCATAAGCTGAGTTTCTGTTTCAATTTTTTTCGGCATTATATTCAGTATAATAATTTTAAGCGGTCTTATATCCTGATGTTCAGCACGTTCTTTTGGCATGACAAATATTTTTTCTTCCTGTAAAGCCTTATATGCCGGAAGTTCATGCGGTATTCTGATAGGCATTTCAAACACCTCCCGAGATATTTTTTAAGGAATCGCTGATAACAGTATTCCCACAAAGAAAATTTCAAATCAGCGATTCCTTAAAAAGGCGAACCGGAGTCCGCCCTTTAAAGTTATTGAATTTATGGTTATTATCAAACCGGATGAATCTGCTTAGCTGCGTCAGAATGAGCTCCGTCAATACCGTATTTTTTATTTCTGCGGTTTTCAAAGAACTTAACAGCAACCTGTCCGAACTGTGCATAGCTGAGAACGTCTTCTTCCTGTTCTGTCCATTCAGCACATTCCTTCTTGAGCTTTTCAAGCTCTGGTTCAAGAAGGTCAGCAGGACGGCAGTCAATAGCAGGTTCGTCACCAATAATTTTCTTTCTGAATGCAGGGTCGATAGGAACTGGTGTTTTACCGTATTCGCCTCTTACAATACCCTTGAATTCCTTTGTAACCATCTTGTAGCGTTCGCCCATGATAACATTGAATACAGCCTGTGTACCAACAATCTGTGAAGATGGTGTAACGAGCGGCGGATAACCAGCATCTTTTCTTACTCTTGGAACTTCCTTGAGAACTTCTTCAAGCTGATCTTCCTTACCTGCCTGTTTCAGCTGTGAAAGGAGGTTTGAAAGCATACCGCCAGGTACCTGGTAAATAAGTGCGTTTGCATCAACTGCAAGCATCTTAGGGTCAAGAAGACCGCTGTCGATATATTTCTTTCTGAGCTTCATGAAGTATTCTCTTATCTGTGTCAGAAGAACAAGGTCAAGACCTGTATCGTATTCTGTTCCCTGTAAAGCTGCAACCATTGATTCTGTTGGTGCGTGTGATGTACCAAGAGCCAGTGGTGACATAGCAGTATCAATTACATCAACACCTGCTTCAATACCCTTGAGAAGGCACATTGATGCAAGACCGGATGTATAATGTGTATGCAGCTGAATCGGAATCTTAACAGCTGCTTTAAGAGCCTTTACAAGCTTTTCTGTTTCATAAGGTGTCAGAAGAGCCGCCATATCCTTGATACAGATTGAATCAGCACCAGCTGCTTCGATCTGCTTTGCATAATTTACATAATATTCAGTAGTGAAAACTTCACCAAGAGTATATGAAATAGCAACCTGTGTATGTGCGCCTTCCTTTTTGGCAGCATTGATAGCTGTCTGAAGGTTTCTGATATCGTTTAACGCATCAAAAATTCTGATTATGTCAATACCGTTTGCAACAGACTTCTGTACAAAATATTCAACAACATCATCTGCATAGTGACGATATCCGAGCATATTCTGACCACGGAAAAGCATCTGAAGCTTTGTATTAGGAAGATTTTTTCTGAGAATTCTGAGTCTTTCCCAAGGATCTTCGTTAAGGAATCTGAGACATGAATCAAATGTTGCACCGCCCCAGCATTCAACAGAATGATAGCCAACCTTATCCATAAGCGGAAGAATCGGAAGCATTTCATCTGTAGTCATACGTGTTGCAATAAGGGACTGATGAGCGTCACGCAGCACGGTTTCGGTAATTTTTACTTTGCCCATAATTATAACCATATTCTGCATTTAAATCAAATACAGAATTTCCTTTCTGAAAATTTATTACTGAATAAATCAGCCGATTGTTGCAAGTGTGTCACCAGAGTTAACATTATCGCCCTTCTTAGCGAGAATGCTTGTAACCTTACCGTCGCATGGTGCAACAATATCGTTTTCCATCTTCATAGCTTCGAGAACCATGACAACCTGTCCTTTTGTTACAGTATCGCCAACATTTGCCTTAACATCAAGAATTGTACCAGGCATAGGAGCTGCAACTTTTTCGCCTGAACCTGCTGCTGGTGCAGGAGCCGGAGCTGCTGCTACTGGTGCTGCGGAACCGTCAACTTCTTCAACAGCTACATCGTATGCCTTGCCATTAACTGTAATATTATATCTTTTCATGATTATTAACCACCTATTCTTATATTTTAAAACGGAATATTATTGTGCTTCTTAGGAAGCTTCTGAACACGCTTGCCTGAAAGAATATCCAGAGCTGCGATAAGAACATTTCTTGTCTGTGACGCATCAATAACATCATCAATAAAGTTATTTTCAGCTGCTGTCTGAGCAGAAGCAAGAGTTTTTTCGTATTCTGCTGCGAGCTTGTTTCTTTCTGCATCAAGATTTTCAGCATTCTTAAGCTTGTCATGCCACATAAATTCAACTGCTGTTACAGCCGCAAACGGAGCAATTACAGCATCAGGATATGAATATGTAAAGTCAGCATTTGCACCGCTTCCTGCAATTGCAGTAAATACAGGGCCTACTGCCTTTCCTGTTACAACAGCGATTTTAACTGTTGTTGCTTCAGCATAGCTGTTTGCAAGAGTTGTCATAGCCTTGATTGCTGAAACAGCATCTGCATCAGCAAAACCTTCAGAATCAACAAATGAAACAACAGGAATTGAAAATGCATCGCAAGTTCTTACAAAACGTGCAAGTTTCATGCAGTCATCAGATGTAAGCTTTCCTGAATTCTTTCCGGCATATGCAACACCGACTGTTGAACCGCCGACTGTAACAAATCCTGTATAAGCTTCTGTACCGAATTCAGCGTAAAGTTCAATCTCACTGTCAGCATCAGCAACAGATGAAATAACTGCCTTATAATCGCCTGATGCAGAAGGTGCAGCATCAGCAAATTCAAACATAGGAACAGGAGCAAGATTATTAACAGGAAGAATGTTAACAAGATCTCTTGCCTTTTCAATTGCAGCCTTGTCGTCATCACATACTGCTGCTGCGATTCCTGATTCAGCTGCTGCCTGAGCAGAACCCTTGCTGCTGTTAGGTGCGGCAAAGAATTCGCTTTCCTTTGTTACGATTACAAAATCTGATGAACAGGCGAGCAGAGCCGCTGTTCCTGCACAAGTTCCGGCAATAACTGAAATCTGAGGAACAACTCCTGATACAACAGAAGTTGCATTGAGCATTTTACCATATGCCGCCAGAGATGCAGCTGTTCCGTCAACAAATGCGCCGTCAGAATCATGGATTCCGACAATTGGTGTACCTGTTTTTGCCGCAAGCTCATAAAGCTTTGCGATTTTAGCAGCCTGTGCATTACCGACAGCACCGCCGTTTACAGTTTTGTCCTGTGAAAAAGCATAAACAGCGTTTCCGTTTACATAACCATAAGCAGAAACAACACCTGTCAGGTCATCTTTTTCCTTGACCATTGAATTAATTTCACTGTAAATACCATCATCAAACAAAAGAGAAAGTCTTTCTCTTGCCTGACTGCCCGTATTTTTTTCAATCTGCATATTATCGTTCCTTCCTGTACGGATTATACCGTTTGTCATTTAGACGGGCTCCCCGAAAACGCATAAATCATGAATAAATATACACAATTTTCCCATTTTTCGGAACGCCATATCAATATACCTTAATATTATACTATATTTTTTGAATTAAAGCAAGTGTTTATCACAATTCTTTACATTTTTTACAATTACTCATAAAATATGAAATATCATCTATACTTTTTTCATTTTTACTTATAAAACCAAGCCGCATCACATCAGTATATTTTTCGCTGTCCCTGAGGTCGAAATCACAACGGTTCATACCGCCAAGCAGACCCTTGAACAATATGGTTTTTATTATATCATCAGTAACAGAAAGTTCATCGCTCTGATAATCATATACTGTAACATTATCCTCATTTACAGAATAGATGCCATATCCGTTTTTAAATTTTCCATTAAACGATTCCACTATATGTATTCTGTCAGAATCAATTCCTATAAGATCTTTTTCATATCCGGAAATATCTGTCTTTTCATGTATTTCAAGCATTATTTGTCCCCACCTATAGCATTTCTCATCGCACGAAGTTCCTCAGCTGTCAGTTCACGATATGTTCCCGGTTTGAGCATTCCGAGTTTCAGCGGACCAACACTTATTCTTCTCAGTCTTGCAACTTCAAGATTTACAGCTTCACACATTCTTCTTATCTGACGGTTTCTTCCCTCTTTTATTGTAATAAGAAGCACAACTCTTCCCGGTTCCTTATCCTTTACAATTACCGTTGCAGGAAGTGTTTTTCTGCCATCAAGTTCAATTCCCTCAGAAAGTGCAACAAGCTGTTCATCTGTAATATCCGGACGGACTGTAACTCTGTAAGTCTTGCTTATCTGCTTTGCGGGATGCATTATTCCGTTGGCAAAGTTTCCGTCATTTGTAAAGATAAGCAAACCTTCTGAATTTCTGTCAAGTCTGCCGACAGGGTAAACTCGTGTTTCAACGCCCTCAAGAAGTTCCGTAACACACTTTCTTCTCATTTCATCACTCATTGTAGTAACGTAACCTCTCGGTTTATTCATCATGAGATATACGAAATCTTTCTTTTTAGGAATATAAATTCTCTCCCCGTCAATGCTTATATTATCACGGAGTGTTGCCTTGTCGCCAGGCTTTACAGGGTGACCGTTTAACTTTACTCTGCCGGATTTCATAAGTTCCTCAGCCTTTCGGCGTGAACAGTATCCACAGTCTGCAATAATTTTTTGTATCCTTATTTTTTCCACAATTTTCTCCTTAATGTTTAAATAAAAAGTTTTTTATTCTTTCAAGAAAACCGGATTTCTCAGAATGATTCCTTTCAGATTTGTATTCAGTATTTTTCATTGCGCATATATCAATGCTGTCAATATACCTACCATCACAAAAATACTGAATCTCTCCTGTCTTATCTCCTGTTTTCACATCCGCATAAATAAACGGCGGCAAAATTATTTCTGACGTAATTTTGTGCCGTATTTTTCCATCATCACCTATCACAATTTTTTCCTCTGCCCGTACCGGAAGAGTTTCTTCCGTACCCCCTGCCACCTGAACCGGAAATATCTC
>USJI01000062.1 GCA_900554975.1 uncultured Ruminococcus sp.
CTTGTTGACGATATGCTTATGCCGATAATCGGAATGGTTCTCGCCGGTATCAACTTTAAAAATCTTGGAATTACAATTCCCTGGGGAAACGAGCCTTACATAAACATAGGTAATTTTCTTCAGGCAGTTATAACATTCCTGCTCACTGCTTTCTGTGTATTTATTATTGTAAAGATAATAAATTCATTCCACAAAAAGCCTGAACCTAAGAAGGAAGACCCGAAGCCTACAAACGAGGAGCTTCTTCTTATTGAAATAAGAGATCTTCTGAAACAGCAAAACGGTATCGAAACTGATTCCGAAACTGAATCAAAATAATTCAAGGGGCGCTTTAAAGCGTCCCTTTTTATAATTTCTAACCTACAAACTCCAGCGATTTATAAACCACGCACTTAGATGTTTCAAATGCAGCACATATTTTGTCAGCAATACACAAAATAACCGATTCACGGTATTTTGGCGGAGTGATATTCAGCGGAAACATATGCCTTATTATCATATCCTTTTCAATTTTATTCAGATTAAAATCACGCTGAGCATTTCTGAGTGCTGTTCTTGCATGGGTAAGCCCATGGAATTTATGTGACTTGTCCGGAACGTGCCAGTCATAGAGAAAATAATCATGAAGCAAAGCTCCTCTTACAAGAGAACGTTCATTTGAATCTATAAGCAATGCCCTTGAAAGTGCAAGACTCACACAGGCAACACTTACAGAATGTTCATAAACACTTATTGAGCCATGCTGATAAAAATTCCGGGAGGACTGCATTCCTTCTGATGACAGTATATCAGCACCATAATAGAAAACATCGTTTTTAATCGACTGTAAATCAACCATCGAAAACACCTCCAACGATATTTTCATTATATCACAATTATTTCCGGAGTTCAAGAGATACAGTTCAGATATTCAATCCTTCAACCCAGTTTTTAATGCCACTTTCATTTGTATGATTCAGAACAGCACCTTCTTCAATAATTGCTGTGTCTGATACGCTTCCTTTGAGTTCGGCAACTGTTTTTCCGAATCCGCTTCCGCCTGAAGTTGCAAACAGAATGATTCTCTTTCCGGAAAAATCATAGCTTTCAAGAAATGTATTTATAATTGTCGGTGCAACATACCACCATACAGGAAATCCTACAAACACTGTCTGATATTCGTCCATATTGCTGCACTTTTCCGCAATTTCAGGTCTTGATGACTTATCGCTCATCTCAACGCTGCTGCGGCTCTGCTTGTTTGTCCAGTCAAGATCCTGTTTTGTATAAGGCTTTACAGGTTTGATTTCAAAAAGGTCACCGCCTGAAGCCTTTGCAACTGCCTTTGCAGCTTTTTCTGTTACTCCGCTTGCTGAAAAATATGCAACCAAAACTTTGTTACTCATAATATTATACTTCCAGATTATTATATACTTCGTCAGTTACAGGTTCAAGCCATTCATTTGATGTGTTTTCACCCGGACATTCAACTGCCAGATGGCTGAACCAGCTGCTTGCCTTTGCTCCATGCCAGTGCTTTACATTTGCAGGTATTGTCACAACATCACCCGGTTTGAGGCTCTGTGCAGGTTTTCCTTCTTCCTGATACCATCCTTCGCCGTCAACACATACAAGAATCTGTCCGCCGCCCTTGTCAGCGTGATGAACGTGCCAGTTATTGCGGCATTTCGGTTCAAATGTTACATTTGCAATAAAAACAGTTTCCTTTGGGTCTGTAAGCGGTTTAAGATAGGAATTGCCGATAAAATACTTTGCAAAATTTACATTCGGCTCACCCATTCCAAAGAATCCGCCATGTTCATCAGCTGATGTATCATCTGCATATACTTCCCTGGCCATACGGAATGCTGCCCATGCATTGGGCCAGCCTGCATAAAAAGCAACATGAGTAAGTATCTCAGCCATTTCAGTTTTTGTAACACCATTTTTCTTTGCTGTTGACAGATGATACATCAGCGAAGTATCAACAATACCTTTGCTTATAAGTGCCGTAAGAGTTACAACAGAACGCATTTTAAGCGAAAGCTTGTCCTCTCTTGACCATACTTCACCGAACAAAACATCATCATTAAGCTGTGCAAATTTTGGTGCAAATTCTCCGAGTGCATCTCTGCCCGCTGTTTGTTTTACCATTTTTGTTTCCTCCAGTTTGTATTTTTTTCTATAACAATATTATATTCCTTTAAGTGAACTCCAAGTCAATAGCTTTAAAACATTTTCTGTCATTTGCACAAAAAGTCACTCTGTTTTTATGCAGAGTGACTAAATGATATTTTTATTCAGTTTGTTCTTCCTTTTTGATTCTGAAAATCATTCTGAGTAAACCGGACAAAATTTTCGGACTTTTTACAATTACAACTTTCATAGTAAGAGCCTCCAATCAAGATTATAGTTTATTATATTCTGATTTTCAGATTTGGTTCATATCTTTTGAATAAATTATAAGCAAAATGCCCTTTTCCAGTGAAATAACGCCTGATTTTCCCGTAACTTTATTGCTTACACCAAGCGGAAAACTGCTTTTGAGAACGGCATCTTTCAGCGGATACTGAAAACCCGTTGCGGTAATCCCTGAGCATTCCTCGGTATAGGCGAACATTGAAAAGTAATATCCGTTCATACGGCTGTAAACCTTTATTCCCGGTCCCTGCATGGTAACATGGTTTCCGTCATCAATAAGCTCCCCGTAAGCGCCATGCCCGAGAATATATCTCAGAGTCTGTATATTTGCTATCGTATGATCCATTCTTCCGCCGGTTGCACCGCATATAACAATATGTTTAAACCCTCTGTTAAGTGCAAGCTTTACTGCAAGCATGGTATCGGTATCGTCTTTCTGTTCCGGATGTCTGATTATCTCACAGTCATCAGGAAGTGTCTTTTTATATGTATCAAAATCGCCTATCAGAACGTCCGGCTTTATCCCAAGTTTTTTTGCCAGAGCATAGCCACCATCCGCACAGATAACATAACGATTACTGTCAAATCCAAGTTCCGAACACTTTGCATCAGGTGAACCTGCAAAAATATAGCATTTTATATTCTTTCCCAATTATTTCAGCTCCCATTCCCTGATTTGTTTTGCCTCATCATACATACTGCAATAACTTTCATGTCTGCTTTGAGGAATTTCCCCATTTTCAACTGCTTCAATTATCCTGCACCCTTTTTCCGTTGTGTGTGAACAGTCACGGAAACGGCAGTCGCCCTCATACTGTCTGAACTCTCTGAAACAGTCGGCAAGGTCTTCCTTTCTGATGATATTGTATTTATTCGTTTCAAATGTTGAAAATCCCGGAGTATCTGCAATATATCCGCCCCACGGCAGTTTGTAAAGCTCAGCGTGTCTTGTGGTATGCTTTCCTCGTCCGAGCTTCTTGCTTATTTCACCTGTCGGAATGTTAAAATCTCCGCACACTTCATTTAAAAGTGTGGACTTTCCGACACCGCTGTTTCCGGTAAATGCACTTATCTTATCTTTCAGCAAAACTCTTATTTTCTCAGCAGGGTTGTCCGAATTATAGTCAATTGTATAAATTGAAATCCCTGTTTTTTCATATATTGAAACTATTCTGCTGCAATCTTCAATATCTGTCTTTGTTATAACTATAACAGGCTCAATATTCTGATATTCAGCAACAGCTATGAACTTATCAAGGAGCAGCATATTCGGTGAAGGTTCTGCAACAGATACAACAAAAATAAGCTGGTCAAGATTTGAAAGCGGCGGCCTTATAAGGTGATTTTTTCTCGGAAGTATTTCTGTAATGACTCCATCCTCAAAAACGGCTCTGTCACCGACGCATGGAGCAATTCCCTTATTGCGGAAAACTCCCCTTGCCTTGCATTCATATACATTGTCGGAGGACTCTGTAAAATAGAGTCCTCCGATTGATTTAACGATTATTCCCTCAGCCATAATTATTCTCCGCCTTCTTCCGAAGAAGAATCATCTGCCGGAGCTTCTGTTTCAGACTTCGGTGCTTCTGTTTCTGGTTCAGGAGCCTGTGTCTGTTCCGGTTCTTTATAGAGTCCGTCAACAATAGTAAATGCACCGTCTATATCTTCTTCAACAGCCGTGAACGTACCTTCTTCAAAATTCATATTATACTTGCCGAGAACCGCCGTAAGATTGTTGCTGAGATTTGTCAGAACCATTGTGATTTCTTCATTGGTTCCCTTTCCTCTTACCGTTACAAGGTTTTCCTTTGAATAGTCAGCTGACAACGTGAAACTCTGATATATAGCAACACCGTTCTGATAAGCTGTTATAGTAAATCTTCCTGTTGCATTGCCCGGGAAGTAGAATTTCATATCCACATCGCCCTCAGGCTCTTTTCCTGTGCTGACCGTAAATGTAATAGTCGAATCAGCAGGAACTTTCTCACCGGATTTGATGCTCTGTTTCAGAATAGTTCCCTCTGCTTCGCTTGAGTCTTTCTTTTCAGTCTTTACACTGATTCCCCAGACGCCGCACTGAACTTTTGCATCTTCTATCTGTTTGCCGACAAAGTTAGTCATTTCAATTTCTTCAACATCAGAACCTTTGCTGACATATACAAGAACTGTTGAACCTGGTTTTACTTCCTCAAGTGCCGCCGGTTCTGTATCAAAAACAAGTTCCTCATCTACTTCATCATTCGCCTGATATTGGAATTCGACCTCCAGTCCGGCAGCCCTCAGAGCCTCTCCGGCAGTGATATAATGGTAATTGATAACATTCGGAACTTTAATTGTCTTCGAACCCAGACTTACCTTTACCTTAACTATCTCGCCTTTCTTTACACCGTCACCCTCAGGAATACTCTGTTCAAAAATCTTATCTTTTTCAAGGTCTGAATATTCCGTTGAATCAACCTGTATATCAAGATTCGGATATGCTTCGTGTGCCTGATTGTAATCCATTCCGACAAGCTGCGGCATAGCAAATTCCGATGAACTTTTCTTTCCCTCATCAGAAAATACGCCCTTTACAAGCGTTGCGATAAAGAATACTGCAACCATTATAACAACAACCGTTACTGCTGACAAAACAGGAACGAAAAGTGACTTGCTTTTTGTTTCCTCCTCATCAAGGTCACTGTAATCCTCATCATAAGTATCATACATTACATCGTCTTCAGAATACACGTCATTCTGAGGAACATTATGCTTTTCTGTATATTCATTTCTGTAATGATTCTGCTGGTTCTGCGGCGGTGTTTCTATATTTTCCGTAACAGGACGGAAATAACGTGTCCTCATTCCTGAATCCTGATTTTTGCTTTTTGTAATATAGCCAAACCTCACATCAGGGTCAGCCTTGAACCTGTCAATATCCCTGAGCATTTCAAGTGCTGTCTGATATCTGTCCGCAGGATTCTTTTCCATAGCGTGAACTATAATTTCTTCAAGCGGTTCAGGAATATCCGGATTTATTCTTCTTGGAAGCGTAGCAACATTCTGCATATGCATAACAGCGATAGAAACCGGATTATCTGTATCAAACGGCTTCTGACCTGTCAGCATCTCATAAAGCATTACACCAACAGAATAAAGGTCGCTCTTGGCATCTGTAACATCTCCCCTTGCCTGTTCCGGGCTTATATAATGCACCGTTCCGATAGCCTGGTCAGTTGCAGTTTTGCCTTCTTCCCTTGCAAATTTTGCAATACCGAAATCCATGACCTTTATAGTTCCGTCTGTGAACATCATGATGTTCTGCGGCTTTATGTCACGATGAACAATACCTCTTTCATGAGCATGCTGCAACGCCCTTAAAATCTGGGTTACGAAATGCACAGCGTCTTTCCAGCTGAGCACACGCTCATTTTCTATATATTCTTTCAGCGTTATGCCGTCAATATATTCCATTATAATAAACTGTATTTTATCAGAAAATCCCACATCATATATTTTTACAATGTTAGGATGTGACAAAACAGCAATAGCTTTCGATTCATTTCTGAATCTTCTCAGGAATTCCTCACTTTCGGCAAATTCCTTTTTAAGAATCTTTATTGCAATAACCTTGTTGTCAACAATATCAATACCCTTATAAACGTCAGCCATTCCACCCTCGCCGATAAGCTCGGTTATTTCATAGCGTCCGTCCAGTCTTTTCCCAATATTTTTATCCTTTTCCATCTATTCCTCCACACTCCCGCTTTGCTTAATCGGTTATTACTGCCAGGGTTATATTATCTCGTCCGCCCTTGCTGAGTGCAAGATCTGTAAGTGCTCTGGACACTTCATCAACAGGGGTGGATTTTATAACCTCATAAATCTCACTGTCACTGCAATAACCCGAAAGTCCGTCTGAGCAAAGAAGTATCATAAATTTATTCTCACGCTTCATACGGAAAAAGTCAGGCTTGACAGTCTTTTCCACGCCCACAGCTTTTGTAAGCATATTTCGCTTAGGGTGGCTTGAAACCTCATCAGGAGCAATTTTCCCCTGCATCAAAAGCAGATTCACCAGCGTATGATCTGAAGTTATCAGATGAATTCCGCTTTCATCAATATAATATGCACGGCTGTCGCCGACATTTATTATATATATATATTCTTTGTCCACATATGCAGCCACACACGTTGTTCCCATTCCGAAACTTCTGTAATTCATTCGTGCTGTTGTATAGACAATTGAATTGGCGGCAGATATTGAAGCTGTCATAAGCTGCCTTACTCC
>USJI01000063.1 GCA_900554975.1 uncultured Ruminococcus sp.
GGTATATCATTTCTCTGAGCATTTCCTCACGGAGTTCTTTTTTTCTCGGATGATAGACAGGTGTATCCGGAGTAAGACCGGCAGTTTCAAGTAGTCCCTTTACCCTCAGACCATCAAATTCCACCCATATATATTCCCACGGCATATTGTTATCGGCAATATAGGTGTTTATCTGTCCCGGAAATATCATAAACCCCTGCATACTTCGTACATTGTAGGTCTGGGTTTCCCCTTTTGAATTATCTGCCATAAGCATTCCCGTACCTGAGATGATATAGTGAAACAGAAAATGATTTCTTGTTGCCGGACCAAAGGAATGTGATGGTTTACACTGTTCACGTCCGCACTGAAAAAGTCCCAGGTCTATGAAACTTTCACTCGGGAAAACTGAAAATAAAATATCTTTCATAAAGCAATTTTCCTTTCTGAAACGTCTTTGTTAACCTATTATAACATTAAATATATCAAAATGCAACTTCATTTTCTTATATGCTGAAAAAAGTGGCAAAATGATATAAATAGGTGTATATAGTGATATTTACAAAACGCATTTTGCATAGTATAATATAATTACAAAATTAAGGACGAATAAAAAATACCCAAAAGGGAGGAATTTTAAATGAATAATCGAAAATGCATTGCACTTGGCACAGCGATTATAACAGCTTTGAGTTCATTGCTCCTGACAGGATGCGGAAGCAATGATAAGTATGAGGGGAAAACTGTTATAACAATGGTTCAGTATAAGCCGGAAGCTGTTGAAGCATTTGATGAAATGGCAGAGAGATTTAATGAATCACAGGACGAAATACATCTTGAAATTGAATCACCTAACGATGCCATGACAGTATTGAAAACACGTTTTATCCGTAATGACTATCCGGATATAATCGGAATAGGCGGTGATATCAACTATTCAAACTTCCTTGATGCCGGAATGTTCATGGATGTTTCTGATTTTGACGGAGTTTCAGATATCAAACAGGCATATATGGATATAGTTGATGAACTTGAATTTATTCCGGAAGACGGTGTTCATGCACTTCCTTATGTTGCAAACTGCGGCGGAATCCTTTACAACAGGGATATGTTTGAAGAAAACGGCTGGAAGATTCCGACAACATGGACAGAACTTATGTCACTTTGTGAAGCTATCAGGAGCAGCGGAAAGAATCCTTTCTATTTCGGATTCAAGGACACATGGACTTGTCTTGCACCATGGAATGCACTTGCTGTCGGACTTACAGATCCTGATGTATGCAGTCAGGTGAATTCCGGAGAAACAACATTCTCAGATGCATATTCAGAAGTTGCTAAAAAAATGAAGGAGCTTGTGGCTTACGGTGAGTCAAATCCTTATGCATACAGCTATAATGATGCCTGCACAGCATTTGCAAGAGGTGAATCTGCAATGTTTGCGATAGGAAGCTACGCAGTACCACAGATTCAGTCAGTAAATCCTGATATAAATATTGATTCATTCACATTCCCTGCAAATGAAGATGCAAATGATAATGTACTTAATTCAGGTGTTGACCTTTTGCTCGCAGTTATGAATACCTGCAAAAATAAAGAAGCAGCTTATAAAGTCCTTGATTTTATGTATCAGGATGATACAATCCAGATATATCTTGACAACCAGAATGCTATCCCTTGCAAGGAAGGCGATTTCACACTTCCTTCAATGCTTGACGGAATGAAAGCTGATATAGCATCAGGAAATATGGCAGACTTCCATGACCATCATTATCCGAGCGAAATGAGCGTTGATGCAATGGTACAGACATTCCTTATGGACGATTCAGCAGATGCTGTACAGACATTCCTTTCACGTTTTGACAAGGACTGGAAGCGTTATAACCGTGACCTTATAGAAAAGGTAAGAAAATATGAAGAGGAGGGAAAATAAATGAAACGCAGAAGAAAAATGACCAATCGTGAAAAAACATTCCTGTTTATGATAATTCCTGCACTTGTTTTGTTTGTTGCATTTAATACTATCCCTTTGATAACAGGTGCTGTTTACAGTTTTACAAACTATCGTGGATACGGCGACTATGATTTTGTCGGAATAAGAAACTACGTTGACCTGTTCAGCGATGAGCGTGTACGAAATTCATATCTGTTTACTTTTAAATATGCTATTGCAGGAACTGTTCTCATAAATGTAATAAGTCTTCTTCTTGCTATGGGACTTAACAGCAAGATAAAAGGAAAGAGTCTTTTAAGAGGCATTTACTTTATTCCTAATATTCTCGGCGGACTTATCGTAGGTTACATATTCAGTTTTATCTTTACTTATATTATCCCTGCTGTCGGAAAGGCTGCACATATCGGATTTATCGAAAACAGCATACTGGCAAGTGAAAGCCACGCATGGATAGGTGTTCTCATTGTCGGCGTATGGCAGGCTGTTGCCATGAACACAATCATTTACATTTCAGGACTTCAGACGATTCCGACAGACATCTATGAAGCCGGAATGATTGACGGCGTTACACCATGGAAAAAGTTCTGGAAACTTACATTCCCGATGCTTCTGCCATTTATTTCGATAAACCTTGTACTCAGCACAAAAAATATGCTCATGGTATTTGACCAGATTATGTCCCTTACAAAAGGCGGTCCTGCACAGAGTACAGAATCTATCTCCTACCTTATCTACAATAACGGTATGGCAGGCGGACAGTTCGGATTCCAGAGTGCCAACGCAGTTATCTTCTTTATAGTTATCGTAATATTTGCTATTGTACAGATGAAAATGACAGGCAAAAAGGAGGAACAGTTATGAAAATGAAAAGCAGAGCAAAAAGATCAAATATAATTCTTACAATAGTTTTGGTACTTGGCTGTATTACTGTTCTCTTTCCGCTTTATATGGCTGTAATAATCGCATTCAAAAGCCCTTCGGAAATGACAAATGACGTTGCCGGTGCACTGAGCTTTCCGAGCAGCTGGAGCCTTGACAACTTCAAGGAGGCTATGAAGGTGACAAACTTCTGGCATACACTTGGAAACAGCGTTCTTATAACAGGCGTTACAATTGTTCTTTCACTTGTGATTCATTCAATGACAGGCTATGCTGTCGGAAGAAGCATGGCAAGAAAAAAAGGATTTAAATTTGTTTATTTCTATATTGTAAGCGGTATGTTTGTTCCGTTTGCTATCCTTATGATGCCGCTTGTAAAAGAAACTTCCATCATGGGACTTGATAACAGAATCGGTGTTATCCTTCTTTATGTGGTATTTTATATGCCGATGAACGTAATGCTTTACAGCGGATATCTTAAAAATGTTCCTGTTGCACTTGAAGAAGCTGCTGACATTGACGGTGCTTCTGCGTGGAAAACCTACTGGACTATCATATTCCCTATGATGAAGCCTATGCACGCTACTGTTGCAGTACTGACGGCTCTCGGAACATGGAATGATGTTATGACACCGCTGGTAATTATGTCAGGCTCTGAGGGAACAACACTTCCGCTGGCACAGCTTAACTTCCAGACACAGTTCGGAACCAACTATAACCTTGCGTTTGCATCCTATCTTCTTGCACTTATCCCGATACTGATATTCTACATTCTTTGTCAGAAACAGATAATCGGCGGTATTGCAAACGGTGCAGTAAAGGGATAATATACAGTTGATAACATGAAAGAAACAGGTGATAAAAAATGAAGCTTGAAAATAAAATTATGTTGATAACTTATGCTGACAGCATGGGAAGTAATCTTAAAGAACTGCATGAAATTTTGAACAGATATTATAAAGATGCTGTCGGGGGTGTTCATATTCTGCCGTTCTTTCCTTCATCGGCCGACCGTGGATTTGCACCGATGACTTATGAAAAAGTTGATGAAAAATTCGGAACGTTTGAAGATGTTGAAAATATCGGAAATGACTATTACCTTATGTTTGACTTTATGGTAAATCATATTTCCGCACATTCCGGATATTTTCAGGACTTTCTGAAAAACAAGGATAATTCAGAATATAAGGACTTTTTTATACGTTACAAGGATTTCTGGGAAGGCGGAGAACCAACTCAGGAACAGACAGATGCAATCTATAAAAGAAAACCCCGTGCACCGTATATTGATGCAAGGTTTGCTGATGGAACTTCTGAAAAGGTGTGGTGTACATTCTGTGAAGAACAGATAGATCTTGATGTGACAAAACCTGTCACAATGGAATTTATAAAAAAGACACTGAGAGATATGTGTGCTCATAAGGCGGCTGTTATCAGGCTTGATGCTTTTGCATACGCAGTCAAAAAACCGGACACAAACTGTTTCTTCATAGAACCGGAAATATGGGAGCTTTTGAACGAGATAGAAGAAACAGTCAGTGAAAACGGAGCAGAAATACTTCCTGAAATCCATGAACATTATACTATCCCTATGAAGATAGCTGACAAGGGATTCTGGATATATGACTTTGCTCTTCCTGTTATGACACTTCATGCGCTGTTCAATCATACGGGAACATACCTGAAAGACTGGCTTGAAAAGTGTCCGATGAAACAGTTTACAACACTTGATACTCATGACGGTATCGGCATAGTTGATGTAAAGGATCTTCTGCCTGATGAAGAAATTGAAAAGGTAAAGGAACAGATGTACCAGAGAGGTGCAAATGTCAAGAAGATATACAGTTCCGAGGCCTATAACAACCTTGACATATATCAGGTGAACACAACTTATTATTCAGCACTTGGAAATAATGACAAAGCTTATCTTCTTGCAAGGGCAATACAGTTTTTTGCTCCGGGAATACCTCAGGTGTACTATGTCGGAATGCTGGCAGGAAGCAATGATCTGGAACTTATGGAGAAAACCAGAAACGGAAGGGATATAAACCGTCATTATTATACTTCGGAAGAAGTTGCAAAGGAGCAGGAAAGACCTGTTGTTGCAAAGCTTAAAGAGCTTATGAAACTTAGAAATTCTCATCCGGCATTTTCACTTGAAGGTGAGATAAGTATAAAGGCTGAAAATGATAAATTTGAGATTGTAAGAAAATATAAAAAGGACAGTATAACACTTAAAGCAGACCTCACAACCTATGATTTTGAGATAGTGTAAAAAGGAGCAGACCTATGGCAATTGTTGTTAATGAAAAAACAGGATTTTTCAGCATAAGAACAGCTAATACGGAATATCAGTTGAAAGCTGATAAATATGGCGTTTTAAAGCATCTCTGGTATGGTGCACCGGTTGAAAGCGATATGGATTATCTTCTTGAATATCCTGATGTGGGATTTGCCGGAAATATATATGAAGCAGGGAATGACCGTACATATTCACTTAACACAATGCCTTTGGAATATTCCGGAGCAGGTGTGGGGGATTTCCGTATAAATGCAGCATCAGCGGCTTATCATGATGGAAGCTGTGCTTTAGACCTCAGATTTAAATCGTTTGAGATAAAAGACGGAAAATATGCAGTTGAGGGAATGCCTGCGGTCTATGCAGGAGATAAAAATGCACAGACTCTTGAAATTACACTCTGCGATGTTTCACAGCCTCTTGAAGTTGTTCTGAGATATGGTGTTTTGCCGGAACTTGACATTATAACAAGAAGTGCAGTTTTCAGAAACAAGGGCAGTGAAACGGTTATTTTGAAAAATGCTGCAAGCCTTTGTCTTGATATTGCTGACGGTAAATGGGAGTGGATACATTTTCATGGTCGACATGCAATGGAAAGAATACCTGAAAGAATGCCGCTTATTCATGGCATTCAGGAAAGCTCCAGCTCAAGGGGAACATCAAGCCACCAGCAGAATCCGTCTGTAATACTTTGTTCTCCTGACTGTACTGAAAAAAATGGTGAATGCATAGGGGCATTTCTGGTTTACAGCGGAAGTTTTAAAACAAGAATAGAGTATGACCAGCTTAACCAGACAAGACTGGTAATGGGAATAAATCCTGAACTTTTTGAATGGCATCTTGGTGCAGGTGAAAGCTTTGAAACTCCTGAGGCGGTTATGACTTACAGCGGAAACGGATTTGCTGAAATGTCACACCATTTTCACAGGGTAATACGGGAAAATATATGCAGAGGAAAGTACAAGCTTGCAAAGCGTCCGGTGCTCATAAACAACTGGGAAGCTACTTATTTTGACTTCAACGAGGAAAAGATACTCAGCATAGCAAAGAAAGCGGCTGAAATAGGTGTTGATATGCTTGTTCTCGATGATGGCTGGTTCGGCAAGAGAGACAGTGACTGTTCAGGTCTTGGCGACTGGATAGTAAATGAAAACAAGCTCAGGGGAGGTCTTGGTTCTCTCGTTGAAAATATAAAAGCTCTGGGGCTGAAATTCGGCATATGGTTTGAACCGGAAATGGTTTCCGAGGACAGCGACCTTTACAGAGCACATAAAGAATGGGCAATACAGATACCTGACAGAAATCCTATGAGAGGACGCTATCAGCTTTTGCTTGACCTTTCAAGGGAAGATGTAAGGGAATATCTTTATGATAAAATAAGCAGTGTTCTGAAAAGTGCAGATATTTCGTATGTGAAATGGGATATGAACCGCAGTATCTGCGACTGGTACAGCTCCGGACTTTCAGCAGAAAAACAGTCTGAACTTCCTCATCGATATATTCTGGGATTGTATTCACTTCTTGAAC
>USJI01000064.1 GCA_900554975.1 uncultured Ruminococcus sp.
CCCCTGCCGATAGTCCTGATAAGCTTTAATCCGCTTATCTATTCCGAAATTATATGGACTTTCTGAAAATCATCACAAAGTGCACCATAAATTTTCAAGTTTATTATAATACATTTACACAATATTGTAAATAGCTTTTTGTAAAGTTTGTGGCAATGAATGAAAATGTTACGATTTTTTTGTTGACAGTGCACAAATAAAGGCGAGTAACGAATTACTCACCTTAAATTTATTAGCTATTCATAAGCATTTTAGCTTTCTTCAAGCATTTTTGTTACAGTTTCCTTAACAATACCAGGATTTGCCTTACCCTTTGATGCCTTCATACACTGACCAACAAGATAGCCGAGAGCATTTGTCTTGCCGTTTTTGTAGTCATTAATAGATTTTTCATTATTTGCAAAAACTTCTTTTACAAGATTTACGATAAAGTCAGCATCAGAATTCTGTGCAAGACCCTTGGATTCAATAATAGCATCAACTTCTCCGCCGTTTGCCATGATTTCATCAAAAACCTTCTTGCCGGCAGAATTGGAAATAACACCCTTTTCGATTCTTTCAATAAGTGTACAGAGCTTTTCAGCTGTCAGATTTGTTTCAGAAATAAGCTTTCCTGTTTCATTTACATATTTTGAAATGTCACTGAGCAGCCAGTTGCTGATATTCTTCGGCTTGCAGTTACCGATAGCAACGGATTTGTCAAACAGTGCAGATTTTTCCATATCCTCTGCAATGAGTGTTGCGTCCATCTGAGAAAGTCCGAGTTCCTTGACATATCTTTTTATTTTTGCATTCGGAAGCTCCGGAATTGATTCTTTAAGTTCCTCAACTTTTTTCTCATCAACAACAATTGTAAGAAGGTCAGGTTCAGGGAAATATCTGTAATCCTGAGCATCTTCCTTTGATCTCATGGTAAAACTCATTCCCTTTGCATCGTCCCATCTTCTTGTTTCCTGAACGACTTTTTCGCCCTTTTCAAGAAGTTCTATCTGTCTTTTCTGTTCGTATTCGATACCCCTTACTGCGGCACTGAAACTGTTTACATTCTTCATTTCAGAACGTGTTCCGAATTCCTTTGCACCTTTTTCTCTTACAGAAACGTTGACATCACATCTTATAGAGCCTTCCTGCATCTTACAGTCTGAAATTCCGATATACTGCAGGATTGATTTAATTGTTTCAAGATAAGCCTTTGCCTCTGCTGAACTTCTGATATCCGGTTCAGAAACTATCTCAATAAGCGGAACGCCGCATCTGTTAAGGTCAACAAGAGAGCCTGCAAAGGATTCTTCATGCAGAAGCTTTCCGGCATCTTCCTCAATATGGATTCTTGTAATGCGGACAGTTTTCATTTCGCCGTCCACCATGAATTCAAGTTTACCATGTTCACAAAGCGGAACATCAGCCTGTGATATCTGATATGCCTTAGGAAGGTCCGGATAGAAATAATTTTTTCTGTCCTGTCTGCATACATTATTTATAGTACAGTTCAGAGCATGACCCATCTTAACGGCATACTCAACAACTTTTTCATTAAGTGTCGGAAGTGTTCCCGGCATACCCATACATATAGGGCATACCTGTGTGTTTACTTCAAGTCCGAATGCGTTTTTGCAGTCGCAGAAAATCTTGGATTCAGTATTCAGCTCTGCATGTACCTCAAGACCTACAACCAGTTCATAATCTTTCATTGCTGTTCCTCCTTAAAGTGACTTTGCCAGTACATCGAATCCGCCGCACAGCTTTTCATAAGTATATGCTGTGTTCAGAAGTGTCTGTTCGCTGAATTTGTTTCCTATGAGCTGAAGTCCCATCGGCATTCCGGAACTGTCTTTTCCGCAAGGAAGGCTGATTGCCGGAAGTCCAGCGATATTTACAGTAACTGTGCATACATCGTTATAATACATCTTTATAGGATCGCCGATATTTTCGCCTATCTTAAATGCTGATGCCGGAACTGTAGGAGTAGCAATAACGTCACACTTTTCAAATGCACTTGAAAATTCCTGAGAAATCTTCTTCTGTATCTTCTTTGCCTTTTTATAGTATGCATCAAAGTATCCGGAACTCAAAACGAAAGTACCGAGCATAATTCTTCTCTTGACTTCATCGCCGAATCCTTCGCTTCTTGTCTTTTCATACATATCTGTAAGGCCGTCATAATCCTTTGCCCTGAATCCATACTTAACACCGTCAAATCGTGCAAGGTTTGAAGAAGCTTCAGCTGAAGCAATTATATAATAAGTATTGATAGCATATTCTGTGCTTGGAAGTGAAATTTCACAAACTGCCGCACCCTGTGCCTCAAGTTCCTTTACAGCTTTCATTACTGATTCCTTGACCTGATCGTCAATACCTTCACCGAAATACTCCTTAGGGATACCTATTTTAAGTCCCTTTGCATTTTCTTTCAGACCAGCTGCATAATCAGGATATTCAATATTTTTTGATGTTGCATCATATCTGTCATGACCGCAGATAACACTCTGGAGCATGGCAACGTCCTTAACTGACTTGCCGAGAGGACCTATCTGATCAAGTGAAGATGCAAATGCAACAAGACCGTATCTTGAAACACTGCCGTAAGTAGGCTTGAGTCCGACAACGCCGCAAAGTGCCGCAGGCTGACGGATAGAACCGCCTGTATCAGAGCCAAGGGAAACAATAGCCTCGCCGGCAGCAATTGACGCGGCAGAACCGCCTGAAGATCCGCCCGGAACGCATTCTGTATTATGCGGGTTTCTTGTAAGATGCATATAAGATGTTTCTGTTGATGAACCCATTGCGAATTCGTCCATATTCATCTTGCCCATAACAGTCATCTGTGCAGCATTTACCTTGTTCATTACTGTTGCATCAAAAGGCGGAACATAGTTTTCCAGCATTTTTGAAGAACAGGTTGTCCTGATTCCCTTTGTGGAGATATTATCCTTGATTCCTATCGGGATACCTGCCAGCGGATGAAGCTTTTCTCCGGCAGCAATAGCAGCATCAACCTTATTTGCATTTTCTCTGGCTGTTTCAGCCGCAACTGTAACATAGGCTCCGACCTTGTCCTCTGTTTCATTTATTCTTGCAAGTACATCGTCACAGAGTTCCAGTGCACTGCACTCTTTGTTTTTAAGCATTTCCGACAGCTCTGAGGCTGTTTTTTCATATAATCTCATTTCACAAACTCCTTATTCAACAGTTTTAGGAACAACCAGACACCCTGCCTGTACCTCAGGTGCATTTGCAAGAAGTTCCTCACGTCTGAATTTATCTGTTACAGCTTTATCTTCTCTGAGAGTCATTGCGTCCTCCGGATTCAGATCAACATCTCCGTCAACCTCAGGAAGTCTGTCCACCATATTAACGATAGACTCCATATCCTTTTCAAATTTTTCAAGCTTTTCATCTTCTATTTTAAGACGTGAAAGCTTTGCGATATGCTTGATATCAATTTTCATTTTTACCACCCTTTTATTTAAGTTTATTTATAAGCTCTTCTTCGCTTATGATCTCAATTCCAAGCTGCTGTGCCTTCAGAAGTTTGCTTCCGGCATCTTCCCCGGCAACAACAAAATCAGTCTTTTTGGAAACTGAAGAAGAAACCTTTCCGCCGAAACTTTCTATCATGCTTTGTGCTTCCTTCCTTTTGAGCGTAGGAAGTGTTCCGGTCAGTACAAAAGTTTTACCCTCAAATCTTCCGTCACCTGATGATGCGGCAGACTTATAAACCATATTTACACCATAATCACGAAGGCGTTTTACAAGTTCCTGTCTGTGCGGTTCTCTGAATGCTTTTACAACATTTTCAGCCATTATGTTTCCAAAACCGTCTATTCCGGAAATTTCCTCCATTCCGGCTTTCATAACAGAATCCATATCACCGAATTTCTCACAAAGGAGCTTTGCCGCTTTTGCCCCGATATTTCTGATTCCCAGAGCGAAAACGAGTCTGTCAAGGTTGTTAACCTTTGAATTTTCTATCGCCTGAAGAAGATTTCCTGCGGATTTTTCTGCAAACCTGTCAAGACCTGCAATCTGCTCATATTCAAGACAGTAAAGGTCTGCAACGGATTTTATAAGTCCTTTTTCCAGAAGCACTGAAATTATCGCAGGGCCAAGACCATCTATATTCATAGCATCTTTTGATGCAAAATGAATAATGTTTTTAAGAAGCTGTGCAGGGCAGTCCGTATTAGGGCATCTCAGAACGCTCTCATCTTCATATCTTACAGCATCAGTTCCGCATACGGGACATTTTTCAGGGAGCATAAACGGCTCGGAATTTTCTCCGTGTGACACTGAACGGATAACCTCCGGAATTATTTCCCCTGCCTTTCTGACAAGGATAGTATCACCTATGCGGACATCTTTTTCATCAATAAACTGCTGATTATGAAGAACTGCCCTTGAAACGCTTGTTCCGGCAAGATTTACAGGTTCAAACACTGCAACCGGAGTTATCGCACCGGTTCTTCCGACATTGACTTCAATATCCAGAAGCTTTGTTTCCTTTTCCTCAGGCGGAAACTTATAGGCAACCGCCCATTTAGGGACTTTCGCAGTAGCCCCCATTATTTCACGCTGACGGAAATCGTCCACCTTTATAACAACGCCGTCTATGTCAAACGAATAACCGTTTCTGTTTTCACCGATTCTGTTTATCTCGTCCATTACCTGTTCAGACGTATGACATTCAACATAGCTCGGAATAACCTTGAATCCCAGCGATTTCATATAATCAAGTGATTCCCTGTGACCGGTTATCTCTTTTCCCTCTATCTGCTGAAGATTGAACACAAAAATATCAAGTTTTCTCTGTGCTGTAATTCTTGAATCCTTCTGTCTGAGAGAACCCGCAGCAGCATTTCTCGGGTTTTTAAACGGCTGTTCGTCATTGAGTTCCTGTGCCGCAACAAGTTCCGCAAAACTTTTTCTCGGCATATAAACTTCCCCCCTTACCTCAATAAGCGGAAGCTGACTGCTGAGTCTGAGCGGTATTGATTTTATAGTTTTAAGGTTTCCGGTAACATCTTCACCAATAAATCCGTTTCCTCTGGTAGAACCGACTGTCAGTTCACCGTCAGAATATTCAAGCGAAACCGAAAGACCGTCTATTTTCGGCTCAACAATAAAAACAGGATTGTCAAGCTGTTCCTTACAGCGGTTTATAAAATCCTCAACTTCACCGAATGAAAAAACATCCTGTAAGCTTCCCATCTGAACTTTATGCTCAACCTTTTCAAATGTGCTGAGTGCCTCACCGCCGACACGCTTTGTCGGTGAATTTTCAGAAGCATATTCGGGATATTCACTCTCAAGCTGCCGGAGTTCTCTCATCATCATATCATATTCATAATCAGATATTTCCGGATTATCGAGAACATAGTAACTGCGGTTATGTCTTTCAAGTTCTTCAGAAAGTTTTTTTATTTTTGCAGATATTTCATTATCTTTCATATTTTTCTCCATTTTCCGCATTTTTACCTGCATACTATAATATAGGTAAACACACTAATTTATTATAACACACTCGTCCTGTATTTTCAACTTATTTTTTACAGTATTTGCTTTCTGAAATAAAATCCCCCTTTATCCATGTTTTTATACACAGACAGAGGGGGATTTCTCATTTATTTATCAGAGTTTTTTCTTTTCTTCTTCAATGCTTTTTACTTTTTCTTTGGTTAAGCCTATTTTATTTCGCCTTTTGGTTTCATTTCTTGTTCTTCTTGCTGTGCCGCCGGCTGGGTTTTATTTTCAGGCTTGGTTTCCTGCTTGACCGGAATTTTGAATGATGCGGTTTTTCCGAAATCAGCAGAAGCTGTTGCCGGCTGTTCTACGGACGGAGCTTCAGATTCTGCTTCGCCGTTGTTAAGAGCCGCCTTGATAGCCGCCATTTTTTCTGTCTTGTCTGCTGCCTGCGGGGCCAGTGATGCTTTTCTTGTAACCGGTGCAGGCGGCTTTTCATCAACTGCCGCACGGAATTTCTCAACCGCACTTTCAGTTTTCTGAATGTTTGCTTTTCCTGCATTGTTTTTTGCGGCAGGTTTTCTTGCGAAGTTTTCATATATTGAAGACTTTTTCTGTTCAAATGTCATGTCCGGCTTTACTCCCATTGAAGGATCAAAGAGCGGATTTGAATTTCCTGTCTGTTCAGCGGAATGCTCCCCGGCATCATCATCATTATCATTATTTACAAAATCAACTCCGCCGTCAAACATCTCGGCCTCTTCTTCATTGTTTCTCTTTCTTACAGACACTATTTTCAGTACCAGCATCACAAGAAGTATCAGACAAGGAAGTATCATTCCCGCAAGAATTCCTGGAACACTTTTCAGAAATGTTATAACACGTCCGAGATTATGGCTTTCCTTTGTGCATTTTGCAACTACATCATTTTTGTTTACATCTATTATTTCATCAGCTTTAGCATCAGCCGCAACACGATAGACCGTATCAACTGTACTATGCTCAACCTGAACAATTCTCATCACATTTTCAACGCCCTTTTCCTGTCTGAAAAGAATGACGTTTCCTTCAATAAGGACAGCCGTTTCGTCCTTGTCGGCAATTACTGCGGAACCTTTTTCTATCTCCGGCTCCATATCAGCATTATTTACCACATAAACATTTTT
>USJI01000065.1 GCA_900554975.1 uncultured Ruminococcus sp.
ATAATTTTCTTCTCCTTATTACAAAATAAAATTCAGAAATTATTCTTATCTGTTATACATTTTATTAAGCTTTAAAATTCTTTTTGCCATTTTGTCTGTAAAATCACTTTCATGCGTTCTGAACTGCCAGTTGCAGCCGAGAGTCGAAGGAGTATTCATTCTGCATGACGCATCAGAATTAAGGAAATCCTGCATCTGTGCAACGGCTATTTCAGCAACGCTTCCCCATGCCGCTCTTATAATGCCTTTCGGAATATCCTTTTTCTTCTTTGTATTTATATAAGCCATACAGTATTTTATTGTATCAGATGACTGCGAAGCTATCCAGCCCTTGAGCGTGTCATTGTCATGCGTACCCGTATATGCTATGCAGTTTGAAGTCGTGAAGTTATGCGGAAGATGTTCGCTTTCTCCGCCTTCACCGAATGCAAACTGAAGAACTTTCATTCCCGGATAACCGACAGCGTCAAGCATTTGTCTTACATCATCTGTTATGAATCCGAGGTCTTCAGCAATAATATTAAGCTTTCCGAGTTCCTTTTCAGCTGTCTTGAAAAGTTCCGCACCCGGACCTTTTTTCCATTCGCCCTTTTCAGCAGTCTTATTGCCATAAGGAATTGAATAGTAACTTTCAAAACCCCTGAAATGGTCAATTCTTACGATATCGTATACAGAAGCTGAAAATTTCAGTCTTTCAATCCACCATTTGTATCCTGTTTTCTTATGGTATTCCCAATCGTAAAGCGGATTTCCCCAAAGCTGACCTGTAACTGCAAAATCGTCCGGAGGACAGCCTGCAACAGCTTGCGGTTTTTTGTTCTTGTCAAACTGGAATAGCTCCGGAGTTGCCCATGCCTCAACGCTGTCATAAGAAACATAAATAGGCATATCGCCGATTATTTCTATTCCCTTGTCATTTGCATACTTTTTAAGGTTTGCCCACTGTCTGAAAAATTTGTACTGTATAAATTTGAAAAATTCAGTTTCCCTTGAAAGTTCATCTGCCGCCTTTTCAAGAGCGTCCTTATCCCTTGCGGCAAGCTTTTTATCCCATTCATACCATGGCTTTCCGCCGTTTTTGAATTTAAGTGCCATAAACAGAGCGTAATCATCAAGCCACGACTTGTTTTTCTCAACAAAATCATGGTATCTTTTTGAAATATCACGTCTGTAAGTCTTGTAAGCCTGTCGTAAAACTTTGAAGCAGTTTTCATATATAAGGCTGTAATTTACCTGACGTTCATTATCCTGCCACTTTATTTCCTCGTAATCCGACTTCTTTATAAGTCCCTCACGCTTTAAAGTTTCAAAATCAATAAAATAAGGATTTCCGGCATAAACCGAAAATGACTGATAAGGCGAATCCCCGTAGCTTGTCGGCGACAAAGGAAGAATCTGCCAGCATTTCACTCCCGCATTTACAAGATAATCAACAAAGTCATATGCGGACTTTCCCATCTTGCCTATGCCATACTGTGAGGGGAGGCTTGAAATATGCATAAGAATACCGCTTTTTCTCATAATTTTCTCCATTCCGCTGTATCGGAATACAGCATAATAAAAATTATAAAATAATATAATGTTTTTCGCAAAGCCATATGTATAAAAAGTTTTGCCGAATGCATAATAAATCAGGTAAGGAGGTGTCGCATTTGAAAGCAATCGGAATACGGACACTGGTCTTTCTTACCGGCTGTTTCGTATACAGTCTTCTCGAAGTTTCCACAAGGGGATTTACTCACTGGACAATGACCCTTACCGGCGGATTTGTCCTGACAGTAATCTACGAAATGCACACAAGGCTTGAAAATACTCCGCTCTGGCAGAAATGTATTCTCGGGGCGGTCATCATAACCTCTGCTGAATTCACAGTCGGGGTAATAGTTAATATAATGCTCGGCTGGAACGTCTGGGATTATTCTGATATGCCGTATAACGTCCTGGGTCAGATATGCCTTCCGTTTACTGTTTTGTGGTTCTTTCTCTGCATTCCGGCAAATTTCGTGTGCAGCAGGATCAGCCGGCGGCTGAGCGGCTGAAAATATTACACAGTATTATTATAACACTATTCATTATCATTTATCAAGCGAATTTGAGTATTTTTAATCAATTAAACAGGATTTTTCGGATTTTTTACACAAAAATTTACTTTTATCAGTATTTTTGAAGATTATCATAAAAAAACGGCAATTTCCCTTGAAATACCGTTTTTTTTCTGATATAATAGAATGTGTATGCACAGCAAGCATACCTAAAACTATTGAAAAGAGGAAAAAAAATGCCTGCAAATATTGTTGTCGGAACTCAATGGGGCGACGAAGGAAAAGGTAAAATCATAGACATTCTTGCTTCAAGGGCTGATGTTGTAGTTCGTTCACAGGGCGGTAATAACGCCGGTCATACTGTTGTTAACAACGGTGAAGTATACAAGCTCCACCTTATCCCTTCAGGTATCCTTTACCCTGATAAGCTTTGTCTTATCGGTGCTGGTGTTGTTTTAGACCCTAAGGATTTCACAGGAGAACTCAGATCTCTCCATGAAAGAGGAATCTCAACAGATAATCTTAAAATTGACCCGAGAGCACACGTTGTTATGCCTTGGCACATTATCCTTGACGGACTTTCTGAAAAGTTCAGAGGAAACTCAGACATCGGTACTACAAAAAGAGGTATAGGCCCTACATACATGGACAAGTATGAACGCTGCGGAATCAGAGTTTATGACCTTGTTCATCCTGAAGTTTTTGCTGAAAAAGCAAGATCAACAGGTGCTTTGAAAAACAAGATTATAACAGAAGTTTACGGCGGTGAAGCTGTTGACATAGAAGCTGTTATCAAAGAATACAATGAATACGGAAAAATTCTTGCTCCGTTTGTTGATGATGTTTCAGTTCTTACATATGATGCCGACAAATCCGGAAAAACTATTATGTTTGAAGGTGCACAGGCAACACTTCTCGATATAGATTTCGGTACATATCCTTATGTTACTTCATCACATCCGCTTTCTGCCGGAGTATGCGTCGGAACAGGCATAGGTCCGAGAATGATAACAAACATCATCGGTGTTGCAAAGGCTTATACAACAAGAGTCGGAAAAGGTCCTTTCCCGACAGAACTTGATGACGAAATCGGCGACAAGATAAGAACAGTCGGCGGTGAATTCGGTACAACAACAGGCAGACCAAGAAGAACAGGCTGGTTTGACGCTGTTATCGTTAAGCATTCTGTAAGAGTAAACGGTCTGGACGGTCTTGCTATCAACAAGCTTGACACACTCTGCGGACTCGGAACTCTTAAAATATGCGTAGGATACAAAATGCCGGACGGAAGCATTATAAACAACTTCCCTCCTACTCTGGAAGAACTCGCAGGCTGTCAGCCGATATATGAAGAAGCTGAAGGCTTTACAGAAGATATCACAGGATGCAGAAGCTTTGATGAACTTCCTGAAAACTGCAAAAAGTATATAAGCCGTCTGGAAGAACTCTGCGGCTGTCGTGTTGCAATGATAGGTGTAGGTCCTGACAGAAGCCAGATAATCGAAAGATAATTTTAAAACAGTTCTGATACAGAAAAAGAGTGCAGCCGCAAAAGCGGTTACACTCTTTCTTTTATTGCATTTTTTGCTTTGTTGACGATCACACGGTCATTTTCATATGTCAGGATATTGACAGCATATCCTATATCAACCCATCTGATCTCAGCAATTTCCTCCTCCTGAGGAACATAATCAAAATTTTTGGCTTTTGCAAGAAAATAGACAACAACCTTATTGGTATCCTTTTTGGGAGAATATGAAACCGTTTCTCTGAATGTAGGATCCAAAATAACATCAATTCCGGTTTCTTCCATGATTTCTCTCTGGGCAGTTTCAAGCTCGGTTTCATTGCCTTCAACGTGACCTTTAGGAAATGACCAGTGTCCGCTGTTAACGTGCTTTATAAGCAGAATCTCTGTATTTCCGTGGGATTTGCGATAGACGATCGCCCCGCAGGATTTCTCATGAAGCATATTCCATATCCTTTCTGATTATTTTATTTACTGGAAATATTATATCATATTTTTTCGTCCTTGTCCACAACTTTTCCCCGATTATTATTTGACTAATTGTCAGAAATGATATATAATTATATTTATTATTCGTTTTATGAAATAAGGAGGCATTTTATGGATTTTTTTGAAAATGAAATACCGCAGGAAGAATTTCAGAATCAGGCAAAATTTCATTCTTATGACAGAAAATATGTAAAGCCTGTTGACCCATATAACCCTTTTGATAATCCGACAGAAAATCCCGAATATAACCATGATTACGGCGAGGTAGTCCCTCAGATTGCCATTCCCGGCTGCGAACTTCCGTTCATTCCGGGCAAAGAGGAAAAAAAGAAAATAAGAAATTCGTATAACATTGCAGGAGGCGGAATACTGCTCCACATTGCCTCATCGGTTGTAATTGCGAATATTTTATATGTCATTGCAATGATGATAATAATCGGCATAAACGGAATAAGCATAAGTGATGCTTTCCGGAACAGGGCTGATGATATTTCAGCCATAATAGACAACACCTCAATATTTCCGGGAATAACCCTTATAAGCTATCTGGCGGCAAATCTTCTTGCATTCTTTATAGGATGCAGATTTGCAGGTACAAAACCTTCCTCTCTTTTCCGGACAAAAAATCTGAAAGTTTCAGATATAATCTGCTATGCCGTTATTGGTCTGTTTGTACAGCGTGTTGCCGCAATTGCCCTGACAGCACTCATGCAGCTTCTTCCGAACGCTGACCTCATCGGCAATTCACAGGTAATATCATACAGCGGAGCAAAAGCACTAATCATATCAACCTGCTACACCTGTATAATCGCTCCCGTCACAGAAGAACTTCTTTACAGGGGTTTCATAATGAATACATTTTCAAGGGTAAGCCAGCGTTTTGCAATACTTATCAGTGCATTTTTCTTCGGCATCTCTCATGGAAATGCGGCACAGTTCGTACTGGCCTTTCTCCTTGGAATATTCATGGGATATATTGACATAAAGCATAATTCCGTTCTGCCGTCAATATTTGTGCATTTCTTCGTAAACTGTTTTGCCGGTCTTTCGGGAATTGTAACAACATATGCGGGAGAAGGCTCAGTATTATTGGGCTTATTTGGCTTTGTATCAGTTATACTGTTTATAGCCGGACTTGTGCTTTTCATTCTGTTTGCACGAAAAAACACCATGCCGAAAATGACAATACATCAGCAGTTCAGATGTGGGAAAATCGCACTGACCTCTCCCACAACGATAATCAGCGGAATAATATACATCATTCTCTTTGCCGTAACAACATTTTCTTCATGAGCAAATTTATTTCTGAATTATTCAGGGGACACTCTCTTATGCAGAGTATCCCCTCTTTTTTAAGCCAACTGAAACAGGGACGCCCGAAAACGTCCCTGTTGTTTTTCTTACTTATTTCCCATCTGTTTCAGAAGCATTGAGAAATTATCAATGTTATGAATACACTCTTTCAGAATCTTTTCCGTATTTTTTATCTGTTCATCAATCTGCTTTGTAAAATCGCCGATTGACTTCATAGCATCTTCTATCTTGTCAGCGGATTCCTTGCTTCTGTCCGCCAGGTCTCTTATTTCCTGTGTGATAACGCCGAAACTCTTTCCGCTTTCCTTTGCTCTTGCAGCCTCAATATAGGCGTTGAATCCGAGGATTCTTGTATTTCTTGCAATATCCTGTATAACCTTTACTGTTTCCTTTGTTGAATTCACTTCCGAAACGGATTTCTTTGCAATATCTTCAAGGAATGTAAACTCGGAACGCAGTTTGTCCATATTTTCTGAATTTGTATTTATCAAATCCTCGGCATCGTGTATCTGCGTCATAAGGCTTGCATTAAGGCTTGTAAGCCCTGAATTATTCTTGTTTGCAATATAATTGCTGTATGCTATCTGTGAAAGAACGTTTGCAATGGTACACAGAAATTCCGCCGCCTTGTCTATCTGACGCTTCGGAAGTATCTTTACCTTTCTTACAGCCCTTACATAGTCCTCCGAATCAACTCCTATCTCAGCCGCATATCTTCTCATTTTTTCCTCGTCCGGACGTTCTGTGAGAACCTGTCCGCCGATAAATGAACCGATAAACTTTCCGTTTACCATTATCGGTGCGGCAAAGTCAACAAGACCTGCATGGCAGTAATATGTAGACGCTCTGCCGGTATACATTGTGTTTTCTCCGCCCTGTTTGTCGCATTTTTCACATCTCTGACAGCCTGTACGTGATTTTCTGGTAAGTTCCATACAGAATTCCGTAAAATTGCTTCCCTGCGTTACCGCTGTTCCGTCAGCATCTGCTGTAAGTGCCGCCATGCCGGTTGTATTGGCAAATCCGTCCTGAATATCCTGCAACGTCTTTACATCAATAAGATCAGTCAGTCTTAATCCATCCAATTCTGTCATTATATGTCCTCCGCTCATTTAAGATCATGCAGTCCGCAAATATGCGTTTTACGGATTCTGCACTGATTACAATTACTATTTTATGCGATTTATCTCAATTTGTCAATAGATTTTCATAAATTTGCAAAAATATATTTTACAATATCCTGCA
>USJI01000066.1 GCA_900554975.1 uncultured Ruminococcus sp.
TGGTTTTTTATTCATAATTTTAATTTTTGAGAGGAAGGATCTATTGATGATTGGTTCAAAATTTTTGAACAGAGTAAAAGCTGCGGCAGTCAGTGTTTCTGTAATTGCCACAGCGCTTGTTTCGCCTTTTGCCGTTCCGCAGGAGAATGTCTCCGCGGCGGTAAGTGTCAACTATGCAAAAGCCTTGCAGTATTCGCTTTATCTTTATGATGCGAATATGTGTGGTCCGCAGGTTGGTGAAACTTCACAGCTCGACTGGCGTGATGACTGCCACACATACGATTCAAATGTTTCAACACCTTATGGAACTATGGATCTCAGCGGCGGTTTTCACGATGCAGGTGACCATGTTAAATTTGGTCTGCCGGGAGCGTATTCTGCTACAATGCTCGGATGGGGCTACTATGAATTCAAGGACGCATACACCAAAACAGGTCAGGCATCTCATCTTCAGACAATTACAGATTATTTCTGTGATTACTTCAAGAGATGTACTGTTATGAACGGTTCAAGCGTTCAGGCTTTCTGCTATCAGGTAGGTGATGGTGATACAGACCATGCAAAATGGGAATCACCTGAAAAGCAGACTATTGCAAGACCCGCTTATTTTGCAACTTCAAGCAATCCTTGTACAGACGTTGTTGCTGAAACAGCTGCTGCACTTGCAATGAACTACATAAACTTTAAAAACAGCGAAGACCTTACATATGCAAAGGCACTTTATACTTTTGCTAAAAATAATAATAAGGCAAACCATCAGTCACAGTCATACTATCAGGGGACTTGTTATCTTGATGACCTTGCACTTGCTTCAATTCTTCTTTATAAAGCAACAGGAACATCTTCCTATAAGTCCGATTGTGCAAACTGGATAAGCCAGTCAAACTGGGCTTATACATCTGATTTCCCACTTAACTGGGACAGCGTATGGCCGGCTGTAAATGCTATTTACGCAAATGAATGGGACAGAGTAGCATCAAATCTTGATACAAACAAAAATAGTTATAATACCAGCAAAGGTTATGCCTGCCGTAAGGACTGGGGTTCTGCAAGATATAATACAGCTTGTCAGCTTGTAGGTCTTGTATATGATAAATACAAGGGCGGCACAACATATACAACATGGGCAAAAGGACAGATGAACTATCTGATGGGCGACAATCCTGCCGGATATTGCTATATGGTAGGTTACAGCAGTAATTCTGTTAAGCATCCACACCACAGAGCCGCAACCGGTTTTGATAATTTCCCTTCTGAAAACAAGGGTAAGGAACACGCTCATGTTCTCGTAGGTGCCCTTGTAGGTGGTCCTAAAAAAGGCGATAATTACGAAGATGTTACCGATAACTATGAATTTACAGAAGTTGCAGTAGACTATAATGCTGCATTTGTTGGTGCGCTTGCCGGACTTTATCTGAAATATGGTTCAGGTCAGTCTGTTGATTCAAGCATTCCGGGTGTTTCAGGCGGTTCAACACCGGTTTTTACAACTGCCACAACTGCCGCTACTACAATAACTACAACTTCAACAACAGTAAAAACTACTGCAAAGACAACTTCCAAGACTACGTCATCTTCAACAGCTAAAAAAACTTCAAGCACTACATTAAAGACAACTGCAAAAACAACAACTACAACAAAGACTTCATCTGCTGATGCAAAGGGAAGTACAGTTATAAAGCCGGGAAAATCACTTTCAGTAAATGGAATGTACAAAGTAAATCTTTCAGAACTTATTCCGGAAGGCGCAAAGGCTGAAAAGATAATCGTAAAATTTTCTGCTAATGGAAATATCGGCACTATTTCTGTAAACGGCGGTATATCAGTTACAAGTTCAGGAAACTGGGCAGACCTTGATGCTTCAAACAATATCAATAGTTCTTCAGGCACTTCTGAATTTGACCTGAAGTCAATCCAGAACACTATCGACAGAAGTGGTATTTTCCAGTTCGGTTACTGGTGGGGCGATCAGACACTGAATATTGATTCTGTAACATGTATTTACACAAATGAACAGGCTGTAGTTACAACAGTAGCAACGACAAAGGCTACTACAACAAGTGCTACAACATCTAAGACAACTGCAAAGACAACTGCAAAAACAACATCAGCAACACAGGCAACAGCTGCAACACAGCCTACCGGCAATATTGACTGGAGCAGAGTTAAGTATGGTGATGTCGATGTTGACGGAAAAATAACAGCAACAGATGCAGTAATCCTCAGCAAATATCTCCTCAGTCAGTCAGAATACCCTATAACTGACCCAACAGCACTGGAGAATGCAGATACTGTTTATGACGGTGAGCTTAATAACAAGGATCTTATCGCACTTTGCAATGTTATTCTTGGGATATACAGTGCAAATGATATTGGAAAATAAAAATTGATATGAAAAAGCCACGGTGGAAACACCGTGGCTTTTTTTATTTGTTCAGAAGTTTTTTAATGAGTGCGGTAAGGTCTGAAATATTAACGCTTTCATCACTGTTCATATCCGAGTTTGCTGTGTTGATTGTGTATGAGTTATCATTCAAATATCTTTTAAGTGAAATTGCATCGTATACATTTACTGACTTGTCATCATTTACATCACCTGCAATTACAGAAGAATCTGAACCTTGCGTTGTTTCTGTTGGCTGACTGCTTCCGGAATAATAATCTGAAAGGGAAATACCATTCGCTCCGAGAGCAATTTTATGGTCAAGGCTGATGAACTTTCCGTCATCATTCTGCCACAAAGCCGGTTTTACAAAATTGTATTTTTCTTCGTCCCATTTTCCGAAGTTGTCATAAACAAGACCGCCTGTATCGCCTGAATTTTCATTGAAACACCAGAATGTATGATGTATGCGGTTATCTATCATGAAATCTCTCAGGGCAGTCATCCAGGCTCTGTTTTTGCCGTCCTTGTCATGCTGCTCATCGAGGAATCCGCCCCATTCACCCATAAGCAGGGGAGCAGTTCCTTCATCCTGAAGGAAGAACCAGTTATCATACCAGCAGTCTTTTAAAAGTGTTTCCTGAGTAAATCCGTCATAAAACCATTTCTGTTCATATACCAGCGGACCGTAATCGTGAGGAGAGTAAACAAGCTGACTCTGATATTTTCCGAGATCGATAGGATATTCTTTTGCACCACGGAAGTTTCCGCCCCACCATGTAGTGTAATAATATTCATATCCGGTTGACCAGTCTATTCTTGGAGAACTCCAGCTGTTTTCTTCCTTAGGATATACTTCAGTACCTTCTACCATTATAAGAAGATTCGGGTTTATATCAAGTACTCTTGCAGCACAGGTTTCAGCGGCATATTTCCAGTTGTTGAGGTCGGTTGAATCGTCCCATTTAGCCATTTTATCCTTGACATCAGCTGTTCCGTGAGGCTCGTTTTTCAGGTCTATTGCAAGAATGGTATCATCATCTTTGTAGTAATCAGCAAACCATTCAAGCGATTCACACCAGTCCTCAGTATCGAATTTATCCGTATACCATACGCTTACCTGATGACCTGATGAAGCTGTTTCGGCACTGTGAATATCTATCATTATCTTGATTCCGAGTTCTCTGCACCATTGTACAGCCTGATTCCATATATCAAAGCTGTATTTAACAGTTCCGCCGACCTTGTTTTCAACTGTAAGCTCCGGGTTTGTCCACTCATTTACCTTTGGTGTTGCAGGGTCAGGATCACCATTTTTCCACTGAAGAAGTATTTCAGCGGACATCGGAACTCTGAGAAAATTAAAACCGTGGTCTGCAATCTGAGTCAGCATATCATGCATATTCTGCGACCATACACCATCGAAGACCTGACTACCAACGTTGAATCCGAACCAGTTACAACCAGTTATCCAGACTGGATTTCCGTTCATATCAACAATTTCAGCATTGTCATTTACGTGAAGCCAGTCATCATGATATTCGTCCGGAGCGGCTGACAATACCGGAAATACGGACGAAGTGTTCAGAAAAAGCATTGTGCATGCTGTTGCTGCTGCGGCTATTTTTCCAATGAATGTTTTTTTCATTCTTCTTTTCCTCCTTTGTCATCTTGCTTTATGTTTATGTTTACACCGTTTACTTCCACGTTATCCTCGACTCTTATCATTATGTATTTTACCCCGTCGATAATTTTAGTCTGGATAAGGTGGCTTTGTTCCGGCTTTACCTTTATGGTTATGTCGGGCATTTTTACTTCAAACTGCTTGTCGTTTATAATATTTTTCGGGCTGAGTTTTGCACCTTCACCAAATGCAGTGTTATATTTATCCTCAAATGACTGGACACGTTCATCAGAAACTCCGCAGTATTCCAGAACGTCTTTTACAGTTTCACCGGAAATTTTCAGCGGTTCAGCATCTTTATGTTCTGCTATCATTGAGGAAAGCTGTTCATGAACTGTCTGGACAACTTCAAAATTACAGTCTTCTGAAACAGTTTCTTCAAGAATTGCATTAAAGGTTTCATGCTGCTGGTCAGCCGGCATAGGAATTTCACAGTTGAAAACGGCATCTGTAAAATCAGAATTATTATCAGCTGAACTTTTTGTATAGAAAACTGCATTGTAAATGTTTGCCTGTCTGTCATCAAATGAAGGGAACATGAAACCGAGTTCGGGCGGAGAGATTATCCAGTCCGGATTGATATTGCGGAATTCATTTTCATTGACATAATACGTGAGGGCAGGTTTGGTCATTTTAACAGGGCATACACAGCATATAATATATGAAAATATATTGTCGATATCTTCGAGCTTTATGTCGTCTTTGGAATAAGACGGGACATCATATTTTTCATATGTAAGAAGTATGAGAAATTTTTCTTCTGTACTGTAAGAACCGATTATCTGTTTATAGAGTTCATCGGCGGCTTCATCGTCTGAAAGCTCTGAGTCACGCAGTGTCATGAGCAGTTTGTGTTCAGGACTGTCAATAACCTGCTGATTGGAAAATTCAATATCTATAAGATTTTTTCCGACAGTACCCGAAAGTGTTTTTTTAATTATTGCAAGAAGTTTTTCGGATTCATCTCTCGGCATAGTACCGAAAAACTGGTTGAAATCAGATATGATTTCCTTGTTTTCATTGACGTAACAGCCTCGGATATGCTGTATATTTGTTTTGTCTATATTGAACCTGCGGCGTATTTCCGCAATTTCTTTTTCTGTCATGTTTTCATCTCTTTCATAAAAGTATATATACTTAATTATAGCATATTATCTTTCTGATTGCAAATAAAAAAATCCGGCAAAAACTAAAGTTACCATTGACTAACTTTATGCAGATGTGTTATAATGTCACTGTAAATCAGTTAGTAGCTGCTAACCAAAAGGAGGATAGAAGAATGAGTGTTGTTGTAGTTGGCGGAAATGACCGTATGGCAACGAGATATAAAGAGATATGCAAATCATTTAACTGCAAGGCAAAAGTCTTCACACAGATGCCGGCAGATTTTGAAAATAAACTTGGAACACCTGATCTTATGGTAGTATTTACAAATACCTGCTCGCATAAAATGGCAATAAGGGTAAACCAGAGGTCGGAAAAATATAACATTCCGGTTGCAAGAATACACAGTGCAAGTGTTAATGCACTCAAAACAGTTCTTACAGAACATTGCAGCTGTAGGTGAATAAAATTTAAGGAATGGTTAGCTTGTGATAACCAAAGGGGAGGAACCGCTGAATGCTTAATGAATGCAGATATTTTGACAGAGAACTTGCTTTGCATACTGCTCCGGCACTTCTGGGGATAAAACCTGCCTGTCTTGTATCAATGGACAGCGGCAAATCTGAAATAAAGGATGACATTGAAAAATTCAACAAAAAAGCGTCTGTCAAGGGACTTGAAATAAAAGTTCTGTGCAGCTGCGGAAACCGGACACTTTTGTTTTTATATAGCAGCAGACTTCTTTCCACACATATCAGCGTGGAAGAAACTATAAAAGTCCTTGAGAAGTTCGGGTACAAAAGAAACTTTTCGCTTGAGGAACATCTGGAAAGACTTTCAGAAAGAATTGAAAAGAGCCATGAATTTCCTCATGAAATAGGCGTGTTTTTAGGGTATCCTATTAAAGACGTTCTGGGATTTATTGAAAACAAGGGGAAGAACTATCTTTTCTGCGGATTCTGGAAGGTTTACAGCAATCCTGAAAAGGCAAGCAGGACTTTTGACAACTATGGAAAGTGCAGAAAATTTCTGTGCAATAAATTAAATCAGTGTAATGACATATATCAGGCACTGAAGATATCTTAAAGGAGGATTTTTTATAATGAAAACAGCAGTAATTTACTGGAGCGGTACAGGTAATACACAGCAGATGGCAGAAGCAGTTGCAGAAGGTGCAGTTGCAGAGCTTTTCAGTGTTTCAGAATTCAGTGGAAATATAGAGGATTATGACAGAGTTGCTTTCGGTTGTCCGGCTATGGGTGCTGAGGAACTTGAGGATTCAGAATTTGAACCATTCTTTTCCGGTGTGGTTGACAAGCTTAGCGGAAAAAAAGTTGCTCTTTTTGGCTCATACGGCTGGGGCGACGGTGAATGGATGAGAAACTGGGAGGACACCTGTAAG
>USJI01000067.1 GCA_900554975.1 uncultured Ruminococcus sp.
TATTGTGTTTTATTCAGATTTATGGTATATTATTATAAGAAAGCAAAAGCCAAACCATAAACGTATCATTTTTTATTGTAATCTATTTTTAACTTTTTTGCAATGTAATAATTGCTTTTTATTTGCCAAAAAAATAAAATCCCACATATTGCACAAATTTCACGTCAGAAATTTGTGAGAATTTATAAATTAAAGAAAGAGGTATTTTTACTATGACAGCATTTTTATTTTCAGGACAGGGTTCTCAGTATCCGGGAATGGGTAAGGAACTCCTTGAAGCCAATCCGGAATTCTCTTTTATATACGACAAAGCATCTGAAATTCTGGGATATGACCTGAAAAAGGTAACTCAGGAAGGCACTGATGCTGAACTTGCACAGACCTGCAATTCACAGCCTGCAATAATGGCTATGTCGCTCCTCTGCTTTGAGTGTGCAAAAAAGAAAGGTATCACATTTGATGCCGTTGCAGGACACTCCCTTGGCGAATATGCCGCTATGGTAGCTTCCGGAATGCTTTCTCTTGAGGACGGATTCAAAGTTATCAAGGCAAGAGCCGCCGCAATGGACAAGGCAGGACGTGAAACTGAGGGTGCTATGTATGCCATTCTCAAAATGACTCCGGAAGATATTGAAAAGATTTGCGAAGAAACAGAAGGATATGTTGTCCCTGTAAACTACAATTCCCCTGTACAGACAGTTATCGCCGGTGAAAAGGAAGCCGCTGAAGCAGCCGCAAAAGCATTCGCAGAAAAAGGTGCAAGAGCAGTCAGACTGAATGTTTCTGCCGCTTTCCATTCAAAGCTTATGGAAGGTGCATCAAAGGAATTCTACGAAGCAATAAAGGACGTTAAGTTCAATGCTCCTTCCGTTCCTTTCTATTCAAATGTTACAGGCGGAGAACTCAAAGACTTTTCCGATATGCCGTCGCTCCTTGCAAAGCATATGATTTCCCCTGTCCGCTTTACTTCTGAGCTTGCCGCAATGTCCGCCGCAGGAATCAGCAAGTTTATCGAGCTCGGCCCTAACAAGGTTCTGACAGGCCTTGTAAAGAAAACTCTCAAAGGTTCTGTAGCTGTCAATGCCGAAGACATAAAGTCACTTGACGCTGCCGCAAATGCTTAAAATCAGTAAAAAGAGGTATTTAAAATGAATAAATATGCACTTATCGGTCATCCGCTCGGACATTCAATGTCCCCTTTCATACATAAAAGACTTTTCGAGGAAGCAGGACGCTCCGCTGAATATTCCCTTGAAGATATTGCTCCGGAGAATCTGAAAAACCAGCTTCCTGAACTGCTGAAATCTGTTGCAGGAATGAATGTAACAATTCCTCACAAAGTTCCTGTAATTGATTTTATCGACAAGCTTGATGAAAGTGCCCTGCGTTACAATTCAGTAAACTGCATAAGCAATAAGGACGGCGTTCTGACAGGTTACAACACTGACTGTGACGGTTTCCTCAGAAGTGTTCCTGAGAAGGCTCTGGGCGGAAACGTTCTTCTGCTCGGCTGTGGCGGTGTCGGAAGAATGATGGCTATTGAAGCCGCACGTCATGGTGCAGACCTTACAATCGCCATTATCCCTGAGGCTCAGGAAATGGCTGATACACTTTATAAGGAAATCGGCGAAAAGTATCCTGATGCAGCTGTGAAGATAGTCAATATAAATAATATTGAGGGTAAATTTGACCTTCTTATAAATGCAACACCAGTCGGAATGTATCCGAAAACCGACAACTGCCCTGTTTCAGAATCTGTAATCGCAAACTGCGGATACGTTTTTGACGCTATTTACAATCCTACAAAAACAAAGCTTATACAGACTGCTGAAAAGCTCGGCATAACAGCTGTCGGCGGAATGTCCATGCTCGTTCTGCAGGCGGTTGTTGCCCACGAAATCTGGGACGGCGACAGCTACACACAGGAGCAGATAAACAAAATCATAAAGGATTCTGTCGAAATAGTAGACAGAGATTTCAAATAATAAAGGGGATTTGCGGCAATGGCAATATTTTTATGCGGCTTTATGGGCTGCGGTAAAACAACAATCGGAAAGACGCTTTCAAGGCTTCTCGGCTGCGGATACTGTGACATGGACGAACTGATAGTAAAAAAGGCTGGTATGTCTATTCCGGAAATTTTTGAAAAAAAGGGCGAACCATATTTCAGAAACATGGAAACAGAGCTTATAAAAGAACTCGGAAATTTCAAGGGACTTGTTTCATGCGGCGGCGGAGCTATGCTCAGCGATGTCAACGGTAAACTTGCAGCTGAAAACGGCTGTGTTCTCTTTCTGGACACTCCTTTTGAAACCTGTTACAAGAGAATCGCAGGAGATAAAAACCGTCCGGTTGCTGCAAGCCGTACCAGGGAACAACTTCGTGAACTTTACAATGAAAGATATCCGAAATATCTGAAAAACTCGGGTTACAGTGTGAACTGTGAAGGAACTCCGTTTGAAATTTCAGGCAACATATCAAAGCTTCTGAAAGAAAAGGGAGAGATCTGATGAAAATATATAATGTTCAGATAAAGACCATGGACGGCGGAAGAACAATCCCGAACGGCTGGATAGAAGTTGAAAACGGAAAGATAACCGCCGTTGAAAGCGGAACTCCCGAAAATATCACAGAAAGCGACATTAACGGAAAAAGCGGACTTCTTCTCCCCGGTTTTATTGACGCTCACACCCACCTCGGAATAATCGAAAACGGCATTGATTTTGAAGGCGATGACTGCAATGAAGCCACCGACCCTTTCACTCCGCAGATGAGAACCATTGACGGAATCAATCCGTTTGACAGGTGCTTTGAGGAGGCAAGAAAAAGAGGAATCACGTCGGTTGTTGTCGCTCCGGGAAGTGCAAACCCATGCGGTGGTGAAATTATCGCCATGAAAACCATGGGAAGACGTGCTGACGATATGCTTATAAAAACAACAGGAATCAAATTCGCTCTCGGCGAAAATCCGAAAAGAACGTACAATGACCGTGACGAAATGCCTGTTACAAGAATGGCTACTGCCGCAGTAATCCGTGAAGGACTTGCAAAAGCTGTCCGTTATCTTGATGATGTTAACGTATTTGAAAGCGACAGGGAAAATCACGATATGCCTGAATATGACATAAAATGTGAAGCCCTTATACCTCTTTTAAATGGAGAAATCGCTGCACATTTTCACTGTCACAGAGCTGATGATATGTTCACAGCTTTAAGAATATCAAAGGAATTCGGATTGAAAGCTGTTATTGTCCATGCAACGGAAGGCTACCTTATCGCAGATATTCTCGGAACTGAAAAGGGTATTGCCGCAATTTCCGGTCCTGTTATCTGTGACAGATGCAAGCCTGAAATGAAGGGTCTTGACATAAAAAACACCGCAGAACTTGTCAGAAACGGAGTAAAAACCTCCATCTGCACCGACCACCCTGTAATTCCGATACAGTATCTTCCTGCATCTGCTGCAATGGCTGTAAAAGGCGGTCTGGACTATGAATCCGCCCTCGAAGCAATAACGATAAAAGCCGCAGAGATAGCTGACATTGATAAAACAACAGGTTCAATAACTGTCGGAAAGGACGCAGATATTCAGCTTTATCACGGAAATCCGCTTGATATCGCCAACGAACCTGAACTTGTTATGATAGGCGGAAAGATAAATTCCTGACGCCAAATGTGAAACGGAGAAAAAAATGAGAGAAATAAATGTAAGTGAAATTGAAAATACCGTAAGGGACTTATGCATCAAAGCAAATATATACCTCCCGAAAAGTCTGGAAGAAAGAATTGACTGCTGTGCCTGCATGGAGGAATCTCCTGCCGGCAAGGCTGTTTTTGAGGATCTGAAGTCCAATATACAGGCAGCAAAGGACGAAAATATTCCTGTATGTCAGGATACGGGAATGGCTGTCATCTTTATGGAAGTCGGTCAGGACGTTCATTTCATTGGCGGAAGTCTGGAAGAAGCAGTAAATAAAGGCGTTTCAAGAGGATATACAGAAGGTTTCCTCCGCTGTTCAATAGTAGGCGATCCGCTGGAGCGTGTAAACACCGGCGACAACACACCTCCTGTCGTTCATCTGAGAATTGTTCCGGGTGACAAGGTTAAAATTGATGTCTGCCCGAAAGGATTCGGAAGCGAAAATATGTCCGCACTGAAAATGTTCACACCTTCCGCCACAAACGAAGATATCATTGATTTTGTTACCGAAACTGTCTCAAAGGCAGGAAGCAATCCATGTCCGCCAATGGTTGTCGGTGTCGGAATCGGAGGAAACTTTGAACACTGTGCATTCCTTGCAAAGAAGGCTCTTTGCCGTGATGTTTCCGTAAGAAACCCGAAGGAACTTTACAGGGATCTCGAAGAAAAGATGCTCGACAAGATAAACCGTCTCGGAATCGGCCCACAGGGATTCGGCGGAAGAATAACGGCACTCTGCGTAAATATTGAACAGGGCCCTACACATATTGCAGGACTTCCTGTTGCTGTAAATATCGGCTGTCACGTTACAAGACACGCATCTGCCGAAATCTGAATTTAACAGTACCGTAAAACAAAACGGACGCTTTCATAGTAAAAGCGTCCGTTTTTTCAGTTTATTCTGTTATGTATTTATCGTAATGTTTATTACCAGATTGAATCTTTGTGACAGTCGTCTTGCTATTGCCGCCGCATCACGGACATTTACAACTCCGTCGCCGTTGTAATCCGCACACTCAGGAAGCCTGCTTGCCTTGCCTGTCGCAACATACTGTGCTATCATCGCAGCATCTCTTACATCAAGCTTTTTGTTTCCGTCCGCATCTCCGAGGACTCCGCTTGAATCCATTCTGTCCTTTACTTCGATTATACAGAATGCATATTTATTTTCATAAATTGCAAGACAGATTGTTTCGCCTTTTTTCTTGCCGACAATATATCCCTTGTCATCAATTGCCGCAATACCTGAATCAGCCGTTGCCCATGAAACCTCGCCCTTGTAATCCTTTACACCAAGGTGCAGCTTATCGCCTACAAACATCGTAATTCTTGGCTTGTCAGCCTTTACACCTGTTGTTGTAACGGTTGTCTGTGCCGTTGTGTCAGTACCGGTAATATCTGTGGTAACTGTTGTCGTAACAGGATCTCTTACAATAACATCAAATGAAGCTTCATTGTTCAGCACCCAGTAAGCCTGTGCCACATCATCTGTACAGCGTATTCTTATTGTGTAAGTTCCTGCCTTTGTGCTGTCAAAATCCGAAGTATCAACTATAAACGCATCTGAGTTTTCAACAGGAGATACATTTTCATATATCGTTCTGTGCCCGCTTTTTCCGTAATAGTAATCAAGATTTACTCTCAGGTCTGAGAGGTCAAGCGATTCTCCGGTTCTGTAAAGTGCCTTTTCCGGAAAATTTCTTATTGAAAGAACACCCTGAGGTTCATACAGACCTGTGAACTCTGTTGTGATAGTGCTTACACCGGTTCCCGAAATGTCTGTAACACCTGTTCCCGAAGGATTTGTAAGTGTAGCTGCTGTTATATCTGAAGTCAGCGATGTTGTTTTACCCGTTGACGGACTTGCAGCAGTTGTCTGCGTCGTTTTAACAGTTGTTTGTGTGGTTGTTCCCGTATTGCCTGTTACGGACGTAGTCACCTGTCCGCCTCCGGTAACGTTTATGTTGCATATGAGAAGCTTTGTTCCGACAACCGCATAAACGCAGGCTGAACCATTTCCCACAGCAGTTACAAGCCCGTTTTTGACCGTAACAACATTTGTATCATCTGATACCCATGTAATTGTACCGCCGTAATTGCTGACTTTCAGAAGTTTTGTATCGCCGGCTTTCATGTTAAGCTGTGATTCGGATATCTCATTTTCTGACAGAACTGTTATCTTTCCGCCTGAAACTCCTACTCTGTCGGTTATATCGGCAGTTGTTGTCGCAACGGTGTCAAGTCTTACATAGTTTATGTCATAGACTGTCCCCGGAGCCGCATCTTCAGGTATCTTGAAATCAAGTGCGGCAAGGTGTCCGTCTGCAAGAGCAAGTGTGCTGTAAGCACAGATGCATACAAATCCCTCATAAACTGTTGACATAACCCTTGCACCGAATGCATCAACGCTTTCAACCCCAGTACATTTAAGTGCGGCATCTCTCCAGCCGATTGCAACGTCCAGAGATTCCATATTATCCTCAGCAGTTACTGTTGTATAAATTCTTACAGTATCCCCCGGCATTCCCTTTGCACTCGTAACACCTATTTTTTCAAGATTGCCCGTCGGACGGTAAATAGGAATATACGCCAGAGCCGCTTCAGCATCGGTATATTCAAAAATATTTCCCACATTAAAAAGTACACAGAAAACTGTCATTATAACAGCTGTAAAAGCAGATATAAATCTTTTTTTAGTTTTCATTTTCTCTCCTCCTCGTGCTTTTATTTATATTTTAACATTAAATGAAAATATTGTCAATAAAAATTATTACTAAAACCTTATGTGTTTGCTTATGCTTTTTAATGCGGATTTTCTGAGAATTATCCTGTCAAAACTTTTTCATG
>USJI01000068.1 GCA_900554975.1 uncultured Ruminococcus sp.
GGCTTGTGCAAGCTTTGACCTTTACCCGAATTTTGAGGCAAGAGGAATTCACTATAAGAATCTTGTAAAGGAGCTTTAAAATATATGGACCTTAAAAATGTTATTTTTGAGCTGACTTCCGTCTGCGGAGTTTCCGGAGAGGAATCAGATGCGGCGGAAACTGCACTTGGATTTCTCAGGAATTATACAGATGACTGTTTTATAAAAAAGGGCTGTGTTATCGGAAATTTCGGAAAGAGGGAAAGCGGAAAGCCACACATTCTTCTGGATGCACATATTGATCAGGTGGGATTTGTTGTAACTGATATTTGCGAAAACGGTTTTGTTCATTTTTCAAATGCAGGCGGAATTGACAGACGTCTGCTTCCGGCACAGCAGGTATGCATCTATGGAAAGGAAAAGGTGACGGGCGTTATATGCTCTACGCCGCCGCATCTGTCATCATCAGATGATACTGTTCCTGAAATAGCGGATTTCTGCATTGATACCGGATATGACAGAAATACGCTTGAAAAACTTATATCACGGGGAGATAAAATAAGTTTTACAGAAAAGCCAGAGGAACTTCTGAATAACCGTATTACCGCAATGGCACTTGATGACAGAAGCGGTGTTGCCGCTATTTTGTATGCTCTGGAGCTTATAGGAAAAGATTTTGAAAATTGCAGTTTTACCGTTTTGTTTTCAACACAGGAGGAACTTGGTGAACGTGGTGCCGCAATTTCGGCTTTTGATATAAACCCTGATATCGCTCTTGCAGTTGATGTCAGCTTTGCTTACTGTACAGGCGAAAAGGAATCAGACTGCGGAAAATTTGGTGAAGGTCCTATGATCGGCGTTTCGCCGTCACTTTCAAGGGAGATAACAAACAGACTTACTGAAATATGCATAAGCAAAAAAATACCGTATCAGATGGAAGTTATGAGCGGTCTTACATCGACAAATGCTGACAGATTCAGTGTTAACAGGGGAGGCTGCAAAGCATGTACGGTTTCAATACCGCTCAGATATATGCACACTCCTGCTGAGATAATTCAGCTTGATGATGTTGAAAATACCGGAAAACTTATTGCGGCGTATATAAGGAGTTTTACTGATCCAAAAGTACAAGCGCGGGACTTTGAAGATGGTGAAGTCTCTGAAATTGAAGGACGTTTCCGCGCTGATTCCGGAAATGAAGATAAAGTCAGAGAATATATAATAAAATCCATAGAGGGATATGCCGAATATAAGGTTGACCCTCTGGGAAGCGTAATCGCATTCAAAAAGGGAAAGAAAAAACCGGAAAACAAAATAATGATAGATGCACATATGGACGAGGTTGCGCTTATCGTGACATCTGTCCAGAGTGACGGCACACTTACTGTTGATGCTGTCGGCGGAATAGATCCTTCCGTTGTTATCGGCAGACAGGTGCTTGTCGGAGAAAAAGGTCTTCCGGGAGTTGTCGGCTCTCTGGCTGTTCACAGACTTTCAAAGGAACAGCGTGGCAAGACTCCGAAGATGAGCAGCCTTTATGTTGATTTCGGTGCAAAGGATGCTGAGGATGCAAAAAGATATGTGAATTCAGGTGATATAGTTTACTTTAGTTCGGAGTATACCGAATTCGGCAACGGAATGATAAAATCAAAGGCAATAGATGACCGTTTCGGCTGTGCCTTGCTTATTGAACTTATAAAATCAGACCTTGAATATGATGCATACTTTACATTTACAGTTCAGGAGGAAATAGGACTGAGAGGCGCCAGAGCGGCGGCTTTTTCAGTGAATCCTGATGTTGCAATCGCCGTTGAGGCTACAACAGCTGCGGATATTGAGGGTGTAAGCGGAAATAAGCGTGTATGCAGTCTTGGAAAGGGTGCTGTTGTTTCATATATGGACAGAGGTACTATGTATGATAAGGAACTTTACAATTATGCATTTGAAATTGCAGAAAAAAAGAATATATTCTGTCAGACAAAAACATTGATAGCCGGGGGCAACAACAGCGGAGCAATTCACATTGCAGGAAACGGAGTAAGAACCATTGCTGTTTCTGCACCATGCAGATATCTCCATTCACCTTCATGTGTAGTTAAAAAGGATGACCTTTTATCCTGCCTTGAAATTGTCAGGGAACTTATTGCAAAGGCGGCTGTTTTATGATCAGACAAGTTACGGACAAAGCAGAAATCAACTGCAAAAAACTTCTTGAAACCTGTGCAGGAAAAAGAATACTGAGCAATCTTGAAGCTTATGGAACGGACTATGATTTCTGCCGGTTTTATATTTCAGACAGCGATTCTGTTCTGCTTTTTATGAATGATACTCTGCTTATAAGCGGAGACGGATTTGAAAAGGACGAGCTTACCGGTTTTGCAGGTATTCATACTCCTTTCAGAATAGAGGGGAATCAAAAGGCAATCGGAATGCTTTCTGACCTTTCAGGTTACAGAAGTTTGCACAGAACACTTTTTAAACTTGTTCCGGACAGCGATATACAGATAGATGAAAATGATATAGAACGTTCCCCTAAACTTGATGATGTATACGGGATATTGTCAGAAGGGTTTCCAAATCTGATTGATTTTTCGCTCTGGCTTGCTGATACATCACACAGGGTAAGACATAATATCAGTCAGGTGTTTGTGTACAGGAAAAGTACAACAGCATCTGTTGTATATGATATTGACAACACTGTTCTTATCGGGCAGGTTGCCACAAAAATATCCGCAAGAGGAAGCGGATATGCGAGAAAATTTTTGAAATGGATAGCACAGTATCTGTCACGGCAGGGCAAGACAGCATTTCTTAATGCTCTTGATACCCGTGAAAGCTTTTATAGAGAAATAGGCTTTGAGCCTTATGAAAGCGAGTATGTTCTTGAAAGAATAGATGACAGAAATGAAAGTGCAGTGAAAGGAAAATTAAGTACTAATGACTGATAATTTTTTTGGATTTGATGATAAGATACTCGAACTTGCAGACAGAGCAGAAAAACAGTGTGGATTTGCGGAAATAGAAAGAATCAGAGATTATAATGCGGCAAAGGTTCTGGACGCATTTATTAAAAATAAAGTCAGTGAGCAGTGTTTTTACGGAAGTTCAGGATACGGTTACGGCGATATCGGACGTGACGTGCTTGACAGGGTTTATTCACAGGCTTTCGGAACAGAAGATGCACTTGTAAGACACAATTTTGTTTCAGGAACTCATGCACTTTCCACAGCACTCTGGGGCGTTCTCAGAAGCGGGGATACACTGCTTTCTGTTACTGGTTCTCCTTATGATACGCTGGAGGAGGTTATCGGTATAAGCGGTGAATCTGGAAACGGTTCACTTAAAGATTACGGTATAAAGTACGAACAGGTAGACCTTAAAGCGGACGGAAAGCCGGATGCGGAAAAGATAGCGGAAAAAGCCCGTAACGTCAAAGTTGTCTATATCCAGCGTTCAAGAGGATATTCCTTAAGACCGGCACTCAGCATAGATGATATTGAAGATATCTGCAAAGCGGCAAAGGGTTCAAATCCGGATGTTATCGTTATGGTTGACAACTGCTATGGTGAATTTGTTGACACAAAGGAACCGACAAATGTCGGGGCAGACCTTATAATAGGTTCGCTTATCAAGAATCCGGGCGGTGGAATAGCAAGAACAGGCGGATACATTGCAGGAAGAAAAGATCTGGTTGAAATGTGTTCATACCGTTTGACCTGTGTCGGAATGGGAAAGGAAGTTGGCTGTACACTTGCTCAGAACCGTGAAATGTTTCTGGGATTTTTTATGGCTCCCGAAATTGTTTCAAACGCACTTAAAACGGCTGATTTTGCTGCAAATATCTTTTCACTTCTCGGTTTTGAAAGTTTTCCGGAAAAAAATGAAAAAAGAAGTGATATAATAACTGCCATAAAATTTGGGAATCCTGAACTTCTTAAAGCGTTCTGCTGCGGAATTCAGAATGGCTCACCTGTTGATTCATTCGTAACACCTGAGCCATGGGATATGCCGGGATATGAAAGTCAGGTTATCATGGCGGCAGGAGCATTTGCAATGGGTGCTTCAATAGAGCTTTCAGCCGATGCCCCTATAAGAGAGCCATATGCTGTATGGATGCAGGGCGGTATAACATACTCCAGCGGAAAGACAGGAGTCCTTCTGGCAATAAAGGAAATGGCAGACAAGGGACTTATAAAATTATAAACTGCAATCTTTTACAAAAAAATATTTTTTGTATTTATAAACGATTAAAAAAGATTACAGAATGAATACAATTCAGAAATTACAGCCTGATTCAGCGGTTAAAATATTGACAACTTCTTTGATAACTGTTAAAATAATTTAAGGTATTATTAAATGATAATTAAAATGCACAGGTGAGCATACAGGTTTTGCAAAAAAAGCTTGAATTTTGTTTGCTTTTTTCAGGCAGCAGCTTTAAAATTCACCTGATTATTTAGTTACTGCAAATCAATTTGACTATGGAGGCTTTTAATGGCTGAAAATAAATTATGTATGGGATGCATGGAAAACAAAGGACCTGCAAAGGTATGTCCGTATTGCGGTTATGTTGAGAATACACCATATCTGCCGTCTTCTATAGCTCCCGGAACAATGCTTCATGACAGGTATCTTGTCGGACAGATATTAAACTCAAACGGACAGGGTGCAACATATATTGCTTATGATACGGCAGTAAGCTGTAAGGTTCTGCTCAGCGAATATATGCCTGAGGGACTTTGCATGAGAGTCAAGGGTAAACCAACAATAAGCGTAAGCTATAATAATCTTGCACAGTATAAAGCCCTTATGGCTGAATATACTGAACTTAATAAATCACTTGCGAAGATGAGAAGTCTTAGCAGTCATCTTACGCCTACACTCGATATTTTTGCTGAAAATAATACAACATATGCGGTTTATGAGTATATTGAAGGTGTAAGGCTTATTGATTATCTCAAGGAAAATGCCGGAGAACTCAGCTGGAGCGAAGTTTCAGCAATGTTTCCGCCGCTTTTTACAACACTGAGCCTTGTACATAATGCAGGAGTTCTGCACAGGGGTATCAGTCCTGATACGATATATGTCACAGACAAGGGTGAATTGAAACTCACTGATTTCTGTATTTCCGGTGTAAGAACAATCGGAACTGAGCTTAAAACGGAAATATATCCGGGCTATGCGGCTCCAGAGCAGTATTCAGCAGCGAGCCGACAGGGAACGTGGACTGATGTTTACGGAATCTGTGCTGTTCTTTACAGAATACTGACTGGATCAAAGCCTGACCCTGCAAATATAAGACTTGAAAATGATAATCTTTACACTCCGCAGGAACTTAATCCGAATATTCCGAAACACGTTTCTGACGTGATAATGGCGGGTATGAATCTTTCAGGAGATGACAGAGTAACCACTATAACAGAGCTTGTAACAAAGCTTTTTGACCAGCCGACTTCCGGAATCGGTCAGACACAGACGCTTACAATTTCAAGGAACGGCATTATTACAAATGATCCGGCTTATGTCAATGAACATTATGATGATTACGATGATGACGGATATTATGATGACAGCAATGATTACGATGATGAGTATGACGATTATGATGATGACGAGGAGCTTGAAGGCGGCGATGAAAATGCATCGACATTTGACAAGATAAAAATTCCGGTTATTATAGGAGTACTCCTTGTTGCGATAATTCTAGTTATTGTTGTGATTCTGTTCCAGCTGTTTGCAGGAGGAAAAGACTCAAATCTTCGTGATACAAGCAGTTTTGCTGAAAGCAGTTCTGTGGCTGATAATATTGTGGAAATGACTGAGGAAACAACTCAGGAAACAACAGAGGCACAGAATAAAATGCCAAGTCTTGTAGGCAAGAATTATGATGATATAAAGGATCAGATAGAGGAAAAATATGATATTACTCTTGACCCTGAGTATGAATATAACTCCGATTACGCCAAGAATATGATTTTCTGGCAGGAACTTAAAATCGGAGAACACGTTGAAAAAGGCATGACAGTCAAAGTTAAGGTAAGCAAGGGAACAAAGAAAGCGGTTGTTCCGAAATATGAAAACTGGAAACTCAAGGATTATCTGGCAATGCTTGATGAACTTGGTATCGAATATACAGAGGTTTCAGAAATCAACTTTGATTTTGAAAATGATGTCGTTACCCGTGTATCACCAGAGCCTGGTTCTGAGATAGATATTCAGGAAGGTGAAATGCTCACAGTTTATTATGCTGACAATCCGGAGGAAACAACAGAGGAAACTACGGAAGCACCAACGGAAGCTCCGACAGAAGCACCAACGGATGCACCGGCAGATACACCTCAGGAACCTGAAACAGATGCTCCGGCTGACGGACAGTAAAAATAATAAAGCCCGGCTTATAAGTCGGGCTTTAATTGTTTTACAATACTATATTTTATTTGTTTGAATTGTATAATATTCATAAAAATCAGATTCACTTTTTTAGATATTCATAGAAAAAAATAAGAAATTATGAATAAACAGTTACAAATTGAAACCGATGTGTTATAATAAATACAAGTAT
>USJI01000069.1 GCA_900554975.1 uncultured Ruminococcus sp.
CAGCCTGTTGTAGTGTTCGGATCATCATAGAGCGTGATTTTTTCGATCCTGGCAAGTTCTTCTTGATTTAAGCCTTTAAGAACACTGTATAGTTTGAATGGATTGGAATTTTCGCAGTCAACAGCAATTGCGGTCTTGGCTGAACTGTCGATAAAATTATAAATGTTGTTTCTGGTATCGTCATCGGCATCACGGTACTTCGTGTAATCGGAAAAGACATCGCCGTTCATTTCGTACAGAAGTTTGAGAAATTTGCGGTCAGATGAGAGAATACCGCCGTAATTGCCGGGGGTCCAGTATATGTACTGCTGAAACGGATAATACTCGATGTTCGCCATGTACTTGGCAAACTCGTCCTTCATCACGTTCGGCTTATTGTATTTCGGGACGTAAAACAGGTTTCTGATATAGTCCCAATTTATCCAATCGTAGAAAAGCCCCGAACAGCTGTCAATATGCTCGTTTATAAGCCGTGTGAGATCCTGCATATACTTTTCGGAACGGTAATTTGCCTGAATGACCTGTATTCCCCATTTCTCAAGCTGACGAATATTGTCTTTGTCATACCATTCAAGAGAAGTCAGGTTTTTCAGGTTAAAGCGCATAGCGTCATCGGTCTTTTTGAAATGCTGAAACAATGAAGTCCTCAGCTTGCTCAGATAACGGATAATGGTCGCTTCTTTGCTGGTATAGAGAGTGTCGAGCGTATCGGGACATTCTTCCCTGAAACTCGTTTCCAATGCCGATTTTCTTACTCCAATCAGGTAGGCTATGGCAGTTACTACCTCTTTTGTATCAACGGTCAAGGTTATCCTCCTTTATCGCTTGTATTTTCGATATGTTTGTCGATGACCGTCATTATCTCGTTAAGCCGACTTTCTCCGATACCTTTGATCTTGCTCAGATCGGCTCGTAAGCTGTCATAATCAATGGGGTGCGTTTCTTCCTCGGCTCTCTGATAGCCCTGAGCAAAGACATTTCTCACGAAAGTCTCCATTTCGGCACGGTTCATTGATTTGATCTGCTTGTATAATGCACGGTTTACTAATTCTTCGTTTTCGTTATCCATTGCATTCACCTCCGATCTGCTCTATGAGTCAATTATAGCACGAATGGCGGTATATTGCAATGGAAAGGGCGTGAAAAAGTGTGTGGAGATTGACTTTTTCGGGGCTGTTTGGTATAATAAGGGTTAGTGAGAGGGCAACTTGGCTTTCTCTGCTAAATCGTAATTTACTTTTCCAAAACAGAAAGGTTGGATAAATGTGAATATTATTGCTATGACTTGTATGTGCGTAGATGTTTTTGATGATACTGGAGAAATCCGTCCCGGTGGTGAAGCATTGAACTTTGCTGCAATTGCATCAAAATACAATCATATTTCAGTTGATCTTCTTGGTGCAATTGGTGACGATGATTATGGTAAGGCAATATTGAAATCTATTGAAAATAAACCTATCAACAAAGAGTTTATCCACATTATTTCAGGCTCTGCTACTGCAAGCCATCGGATTTATCTTACTGAGAAAGGTGATAGATATTTCAAGGATGATTCATGGAACGGTGGTATTCATGACACATATCTTCTTAGCGATTCTGACAAGAAAAGAATTGCAAGTGCTGATGTTATCTTTATAACCTTTGATTCTCCTAATTTTGATGATGTATTAGAACTTAGAAAGAGTTGTCGTTTTCAGCTTGCCGTTGACTTCAACGTGCTAAGAGATTTTAAAAAAATAGAAACTATTGTACCGTACATTGACTTCTTTTTTATCAGTGGTGAGAAGAGTATTCTTTTACAATTTCAAAAATCTGAACAGTATGACAACATATTTAACATTACACTTGCAGAAAATGGCAGCGTTACTTATTATATGGGAAAAGAATATAGAGTGGATGCTGTGCCTGTCAATAATGTAATTGATACAACTGGGTGCGGTGACAGTTATCATGCTGGCTTTCTTTGTTCATATTTGAGAGATTGTGATATTATAAATGCAATGAATGAATGTTCAAGAGTCGCTTCTAAAACATTAAGTCATATTGGTGGCTTTTAACGGGTATATGTTAATCTTGCAACATCAAATTATGATTTAGCTTAGTAACTGAATACACTCAAACACGGATAGACCGTCCTCATCAGACGGCTATCCGTTTCTTGTTATTCCGCATACCCACAATCCGTAACTGTAAGCTCGGTATGTTCGCTGTCCTGCGGATCGTAAATATCATATATCACTGAACTGCACCCCATAGACTTGCAGAACTCTGTTGCCTTGTTCAGAAAATCAGACGGTATCTCAGTTTGTGTGCCGTCATTTTTGATAAGCATAACTCCGCTTTTCCGCAAATTCTCTATAAATTCTTCACTCGTCATCATCATTCACCTCAACACGTTCCTCGCCCTCGCCGGTTTCAAGGGTCACAGCGTTGGCATAGATCAGCCAGTCGTTCAGGCAGTCAAGGGAGCAGAAACTCTGGTTTGTGTCCTGGTGCTTGTAATAAGCCTTGCCTGCTGGTATCTCCTTGTAACAGTTCGCGCAAAACATGACCACACCTCACACATATATCATCGCTTCAAACACGCTTTCCCTTGCCTGCTGCTGAAGCAGATTTCCTATCGCACCTTCGGTGACAATATCGCCCTTTTCGTGTGCTTCCTGAAACTCACGGCTGTTCGCTTTCAAAAGCTCTTCCTGGCTGTCAAGAGCGTCAAACACCCTGTTGTCAAGGTCAGAGAGATACTGAAAAATCTCCCCATTGTCCACAAGTCTCTGCAAGCGTTCGGGGTTTTCCTCCTCCGAATAGTGCAGATGATAGCGGATATAGTCACGGAAGAAACGATGTTCCTCGGTCTTGAATGTCTTGGGGTGAACGTGCGTGACCGTCTGCGTGTCCGTATCCACTGACCACACGGGCATTTCGCCACGTTCAGGCACATTCACAAGCTCCTTGCTCTTAAATATCATAACTGTACCTCACTTTTTCTTCTTCATCATAAAGTAACCGCCAACTCCCACACCTGCGGCGATAGCCACTCCTGCGATGATTGGCATAGGGTTGCTCTCAGACGCACCTGAACGGCTCTCAGAACCGCTTGAAGCGGTGTCGGGTGTAACTTCACTGTCTGCACCAGAAGTTCCCTCAGAAGCCGATTCCGTTCCGCCTGAGACCTTGCCTATCACTCTCGGTGAGCCGTTGCCGTCATCGTCGATATGCCTGCCCTGCGGCACTTCGGGTTCTTCATCGTCCTTTAAGGTGCTGAACGGCGGAAAGCTGTCTACGGTGTTTCCGTTTTCATCGGTCATGATCCAATTGTCCTGCCAATAGGTGAAAGAATAGCTGTGTTCGGGTGTTTCAATGGTCCAGTTGCCGTTGTCATCATCGTTGAAGTCGAAGTCCTCGATGTAACTGCGGTAGTAGTCCTTGTATTCGTATTTCAGTTCACCCAGCTCGGACCAGTCATATTCGTCCGAGCCGTAGTTCTCGTCAAGCCACTTGTCAAGCAGGTGGTGCTTGTGCTGGATTTAAGGTTATTTGGGAGGAGTAATAAATATGTTTGATTTAGAAAGTGTCAAAGAATTATTCAAAACTGAGCCTAATACAGCATTTTTTTGGTCAGGATTAGGCAAAAATGGTGCGGAAATTGCCAAAGAAGTAGCAAAGTCAAATGGCGGAGTAACGTTGGAAATGTTAATGGAGCAAAATAAGCAGAAACTTATTGAAGCCGGATTTCCATATGATGAAGATTTCGATCGTTTTATATGGAATGGTACTGATCCTGAAAATGTAAAAGCCTGGAAAGACCTTTCGAAAGCATACGCAAGTCAAGCATCAGGGAATGTTCGTGCCGTTTTAGGTGACTGACGAGGATACTTAAAAAAACAGCCTTTATATTTATTACTTTGTTATATAAAAAAATAATTGTAAATGCTGATTTGCATGATTGACAGCCAAGAAATAATATGGTAAAATATAGCTATAAATTATTCTTGTTGTGCATTGATTTTATATAATTTGATGAGAGGGATTTAAGATGAATAGTAAAATCAAAAAAATAATTTCAGTTGTATCAGCATTCTGCATGATTGGTAATGTTGCATATTTTAATTCTTCGCAGTTTTCTGCAAGTGCGGCATCAAAATGTATTGTGGAAAATCTTGACAGAGGAATATCGGCTGTCAATACCGGTTCGGGAATGATGATAAGCTGGCGTTTTCTTGTAGGTGATTCTGATAGTGTAGTATTTAAACTGTACAGAAATAACACTCTGATATACACCAGTAATGCAGGGCAGGCAACTTGTTTTCTTGATAAATCCGGCAAATCTACAGATAAATATAAGGTTGAAACCATAGAGAATGGAAAGACAGTTTCGTCAGATACCTGTGATATTCAGTCCGGTTTGCAGTATATTGATGTAAAGCTTGATGTTCCTTCCGGACAGACTTCGGGAATAACATACAGTCCGAATGACTGCACAGTCGGCGATGTTGACGGAGACGGAGAATATGAACTTTTTATTAAGTGGGATCCTTCAAATTCCAAAGATAACTCACAGAAGGGTAAAACAGACAAAGTTTTCATTGACTGCTATAAAATAAACGGAACAAAACTATGGCGTATTGATCTTGGTGTAAATATAAGAGCCGGTGCACACTATACGCAGATGCTTGTTGCTGACTTTGATCTGGACGGACGTGCTGAAATGACCTGTAAGACAGCTGACGGAACTGTTGACGGAACAGGAAAAGTTATAGGCGATGCATCAAAGGATTACAGAAATTCTAACGGTTATGTTCTCAGCGGTTCTGAGTATTATACTTTATTTGAAGGTGCAACAGGAAAAGCGCTGGATACAGTAAATTATAATCCTGGAAGGGGAACAGTAAGCAAGTGGGGCGACAGCTACGGCGGACGTGTTGACAGATTCCTTGGCTCTGTAGCTTACCTTGACGGACAGAAGCCGAGTGCTGTTACCATAAGAGGATATTATACCAGAATGACAGCGTGTGCATATGATGTTGTAGATAAAAAGCTGGTTCAGAGATGGTATTTTGATACCGGAAATGACAAAACCAAGCCTGGATATGGTGACGGAAATCATAACTGTATGCCTGCCGATGTTGATAACGATGGAAAGCAGGAAATAATAACCGGTTCCACCTGTATAGATGATGACGGAACTGTTTTGTGGTGTCTTAACAAGGGACATGGTGACGCTATGCATCTTGGTGATTTTCTGCCTGACAGAAAAGGACTTGAACTGTGGATATGTCATGAAGACAAACCTTATGGCGTTTCACTCGTTGATGCTTCAAACGGGAAAATCATTTTCCACAAGGATGGTGCAAGTGATACCGGAAGATGTTGTGCTGATAACGTATGGGCTGGAAATGACGGTGCAGAATTCTGGGGACTTGGTAATGATGTCTTTGACGGTTCAGGTAATACTCTTTCATGCAGACGTCCTGCAATCAATTTCCTGAGTTACTGGGACGGTGATCTTGAACGTGAAATTCTTGATGGTCGCACAGACAGTCCTGCAAGTATTTCAAAAATGGGTGCAGACGGAAAACTTACAACACTTCTTACAACTGACGGAGCATATACCTGCAATACAACCAAGGGTACTCCATGTCTTTCGGCAGATATTTTTGGTGACTGGCGTGAGGAGCTTATTGTAAGGTCGAGCGACAGCAAATCTGTAAGAATATACTGTACTCCTTATGAAACGGATTATCGTATAACAACTCTCATGCACGATCCTCAATACAGAAATCAGGTCGCAGGTCAGAATATTGCGTATAATCAGCCACCGCACGCAAGTTTCTATCTTGATTCAAAGCGTGAACTTCCGGCAAGACCTGATGTAAATGTTTTGTCCAGCGGAACTGTTGTAAAACCTGATCCGGTTTTAACTCCGGCAGTTCTGTCAGAAGGTGCTGTGTTTACAATAAAAAATGAAAACAGCGGAATGTTTCTTGAAGTTCAGGATTCAAGTGAAAAAAATGCTGCAAATGTACAGCAGAAAGGCTCTGAAATAGCACAGGCAAACAATACATGGCGTGCATTGTCTGCCGGAAATGGCTATTATTACCTCTATTCACAGCTTGGAGATAAGGTAACTTACCTTCTTGATATTGATATGGGTAAAGCAGATAATGGTACAAATGTTCAGATATACAGCGATACCAAAGCGGATGCACAGCAATTTAAATTTGTAAAAAACGATGACGGAACATACTGCATTTTTACAAAAGCTTCAAAAGATAAAGGCTGTGTGGCGGTTTCATCTGCATCTTCATCAGAGGGAGCAAATGTTATACAGTGGGAATACAAAGAAGGGGATAAATCGCAGAAGTGGATTCTTACTCAGACAGAAGATACAGGCTGTGAAATGGATACAAGCAAGATATATTCATTTAAAAATCTCAACAGCGGACTGTATATGGAAGTTGAAGGCGGAAAAAAAGCTGATAACACAAACGTTCAGCAATGGGGAGCTGACAGCATAGGAAATCACAATTCTTG